>NZ_CP006666.1 GCF_000264765.2 Edwardsiella anguillarum ET080813 | reverse complement strand
CAACAACGTGAAGAAGTGGCAGATCCCGCGATTCATCAACACGGATAAAGCGCCCGCCTATGGTCGCGCGCTTGCTCTGCTCAAACGCGAAGGCCGGTGCCCGTCTGACGTTGAACACCGACAGATTAAGTACCGGAACAACGTGATTGAATGCGATCATGGCAAACTGAAACGGATAATCGGCGCCACGCTGGGATTTAAATCCATGAAGACGGCTTACGCCACCATCAAAGGTATTGAGGTGATGCGTGCACTACGCAAAGGCCAGGCCTCAGCATTTTATTATGGTGATCCCCTGGGCGAAATGCGCCTGGTAAGCAGAGTTTTTGAAATGTAAGGCCTTTGAATAAGACAAAAGGCTGCCTCATCGCTAACTTTGCAACAGTGCCTTCTGAAACGAAATTACAGATTACGGTTAAAATATAAAAAAAAGCCACCAATCCTGCCGGATACGGTGGCTTAAATACAGAATTAATTAATTTATTTCAGTATGTTATCACACATCAGCTGAAGTGTATTGATAAACCTTGCTGCATGAAAACCATCACAGACTGCATGATGAACCTGTACAGAAACAGGTAATAGTACGCGGTCACCTTCCTGCTGAAACTTTGCCATTGTAAAAACCGGGGAAAAATAATCATCATTTCCGGTGATATTCAGATTAAATCCGTCAAAACTCACCCAGGGTAACGATGATATATTCAGGTGATTCTCCGGTAAATTTCCCTGCGGAAACAACCTGGTATCATGCTGATATTCTGCTGTTACCGCGTTATAACCCGCCATAAACTCACTGAGATCCGGAAAATAACGGCAGGACAGTGCGGAGAATGTTTCGGTTTCTTTATGAAAGACAGTAAAGACCGGGTCTGACTGTTCCCAGTAAATCAGTTCATTATCTTTCATTGCCATCCGGAACTCCGGAAACTGATTAACAGCCCGGGAGATCAGGTAAATCATCAGCGGATAAAACTTATAACCGGTTTTCGCCAGTGCAGTACGCAAAGCGGTAATATCGAGTTTGGTGGTCAGGCTGAATCCGCATTTAATCTGCTGACGATAAAGGGCAAAATGTTCCCTGCGATTCCAGGTATTCAGGTCAATCCGGGTAAAATTCATGGTTATTCCTTCTGATTAATAGTGAAAAATATTAATAATCAGAAGGCAGTCTGGTTGTCTCAATGGGTAACATTCCGTCCTCCGTAAGCTGTCTGGTATTCAGTAATAATACCCGATACGGGCTTAATCTGTATTAAGCCCGGTTTTATTTATTCCGGCCACTCATCCGCAAATACATAGCGGATCAGTTCTGCGGATTCACGGGGCGGTGCTCTCAGCACATCCGCCATTAAATCAATTTCCATCTGACAGGTTTGCAGCTTGTCTTCCGCCAGCACATACGGATCATCCGTCAGGAAACTATCGCCGTATTTATCCACCGACCCCTGTATTTGTGCCGAAAATAATGACTGAATTTCATCAGCGGAATAATGCGCAACCGGAGCCCCTTCACCGGCTGAATTCACCAGATCCAGCAACGCTCTGTTACCGATAATAAAGTCACGGTACCCGGCGGAAGCCTTTTTCATATCCGGCGGGCCAGACACTTCCGGATGCAGCACACGAAAGCAGAAGTCACCGGAGGTATCCTGCGCCAGTGCTTTCTGCAAAAATTCCAGCCGCATTTTCCCGTAATTAATCACCGCGTCATCCCCCGCGAGATAAAGCAGTTTTTTAATATTTTCGGTGGCCCACTGTTGCAGGCGCATATAGTACTCTAAACAGGGCACTGTTGCAAATAGTCGGTGGTGATAAACTTATCATCCCCTTTTGCTGATGGAGCTGCACATGAACCCATTCAAAGGCCGGCATTTTCAGCGTGACATCATTCTGTGGGCCGTACGCTGGTACTGCAAATACGGCATCAGTTACCGTGAGCTGCAGGAGATGCTGGCTGAACGCGGAGTGAATGTCGATCACTCCACGATTTACCGCTGGGTTCAGCGTTATGCGCCTGAAATGGAAAAACGGCTGCGCTGGTACTGGCGTAACCCTTCCGATCTTTGCCCGTGGCACATGGATGAAACCTACGTGAAGGTCAATGGCCGCTGGGCGTATCTGTACCGGGCCGTCGACAGCCGGGGCCGCACTGTCGATTTTTATCTCTCCTCCCGTCGTAACAGCAAAGCTGCATACCGGTTTCTGGGTAAAATCCT
>NZ_CP006665.1 GCF_000264765.2 Edwardsiella anguillarum ET080813 | reverse complement strand
TCTATACCCATATCTCCGACCAGTACGCGCCGTTCAGCACCCGCGTGGTGAATGTCGGCGTCCGCGATTCCACCTATGTGCTCGACGGCCTGCTGTACCACGAGTCCGACCTGCGGATCGAGGAGCACTACACCGACACGGCCGGCTTCACCGATCACGTCTTTGCCCTGATGCACCTGCTAGGCTTCCGCTTCGCGCCGCGCATCCGCGACCTCGGCGAAACCAAGCTGTACGTGCCGCAGGGCGTGCAAGCCTACCCGACGTTGCGCCCGCTGATCGGCGGCACCCTGAACATCAAGCACGTGCGTGCCCACTGGGACGACATCCTGCGCCTGGCCAGCTCGATCAAGCAGGGCACCGTCACCGCCTCGCTGATGCTGCGCAAGCTCGGCAGCTACCCGCGCCAGAACGGACTGGCCGTGGCCCTGCGCGAGCTGGGCCGGATCGAGCGCACGCTGTTCATCCTGGACTGGCTGCAAAGTGTTGAACTGCGCCGCCGCGTGCATGCCGGCCTGAACAAAGGTGAGGCGCGCAACTCGCTGGCCAGGGCGGTGTTCTTCAACCGCCTTGGGGAAATCAGGGATCGGAGCTTCGAGCAGCAGCGCTACCGGGCCAGCGGCCTCAACCTGGTGACGGCGGCTATCGTGCTGTGGAACACGGTGTACCTGGAACGCGCCACCCAGGGGTTGGTCGAGGCCGGCAAGCCGGTGGACGGCGAGCTGCTGCAATTCCTGTCGCCGCTGGGCTGGGAGCACATCAACCTAACCGGCGATTACGTCTGGCGGCAGAGCCGCAGACTGGAAGACGGGAAGTTTCGGCCCTTACGGATGCCCGGAAAACCTTAGCGTACGATTTTTTCCGAATTCTGCGGGCTCCCCTAAAAGAGCATGGCTCTTAATTGACACCTTAAATAAGGGAATTGGTCAGCCAGTTGTAACCACTTCAACTGGTGGTAACAAAGGCGGTGGAACAGTTCTGACTCCATTAGGACGTAGCTTGCTGACCTGGTATGACCAGGCCGAGGCCCATCTCAATGAGCAATCTCAGCAACAGTTAATCGAACTCGAAAAGATTCTTTTTGGAAAATGAAAGAGGCCTTGGTTATCAATCGGGAAAATAGAACGACAGCAAAGCATTAAGGGGGCATTTGCCCCCCTTCATTGTTACTTCGCCATTTCTTCCAGCAGGTCAATACCAACCGGCTCTTCGCTCTGTAACGCTGTTATACGTTCACGCTACCGGAGGATATTGTGAAGGGAGAGCTGAGAACATTAAACTTCAATTTAAACAATGGATTACCTTCTTAGCGTACGTTTTCGTTCCATTGGCCCTCAAACCCCGGTAGCTGTTTAAACAAATAGATGATGACAGTTGTGACTTATTTTCCAACTACGTAAATAGGAATCCAGTTTTGTGGGAACTTATTTTCAGCCCATACATGTCTGAATTTCTCCAGTCCCCAGATGTCGGTTGTGACATAAAATACAGCATAAAATATGTTGTAATCATTATCTCCGGTGTAACCCTTGACATCAATAGCAATCTGTTCAATTGTCGTCTTTAGTTTTTCTTCTGTAGACGCATACTTGTACTCTACAGCAGCGAATAGTTCTGGTATCAAAATATCAGGCTTGTATTCTTTGAAGCTTTTAAGAAAGTTACTCTTCGGGGTAATACTATCGTTAAAAATAACACTTAAAGTATCTTTGACTGCATTATAAACTTCAGTTTCGGTTCTAGGAGGCTTTTCCATTCTCGCGGTAATCAAATGAGTATTTTTTAAAATCCTCTTCAGATATTTTAGGCCTGCATTTCTTGTACGTTTCTCCCATGCTGACTCAGTAAACTCGAAAGATGAAAGAAAAACATTTAGCTTTGCCAAAAATACATTCTGAGGTTCTCTGAAATCCTCGCCGGTTACAAACTCATCGGAATATTTAAGACAAGAAATATCTTCACCAAACATCTTTAGAAAAACACCAATGCAATGATTAAGATTTCTTTCATCAAGGTAAGCTAGGGTGCTAAGGTATAATGATTCTAAATTCCATCTAAAAGATTGTTTTAATTCATTAATTTCCTCTTGGAATTCAAATGAGACATCTACGTCATGTTGGTTAGCTATCAATTCACCATACTTTTGTTCAGCTACACCTAGTTTTGCTTCTAAAACTGCCGCATCTGCCAGCAGACTGTTTATTCTTTTCTCAATGTAATCCATTATATATCCCCTAGCACTGTGACGATAGCATAAGGATACTAGAGTACGCATACATTATGCATCGACTTTGAGGGTAATTAATCAGTTTTTTTCTGAATGCCCTAACACCGGCCTCCTCCTGTTCTACCGAACAGGGAGTAGAGTTCAGTCCAGATCGGGCGCGCAGCTCGTTGTGAGGCGTCCCAGTGGTTTCTCCTTTGAGGTTTGCCGCCATCATTACCTCTAACTCTCCAAAGTTTGCAAAAAGGCACAGTTCTCTGGTTTTACAAGGCTATAATACTGAGAGGAGATCATGCGCCAAGATGGCGTTATGGCTAATAGCGATACTCACTCATGAATAGGTGGAGCCACGAATGAAGTTAATGAAGCCTAAGAACTTATCTATGGTTTTTATTTTACTTATTACTGGATGCTCTCAATATAACAATGCTCGACAAGATAGTCATATAGATCCGATTTTAAGTAATAAAATATCACCAAGTATTAACGTGGAGTCCACGGTGAGTCTAGGTGACTATGTTATGTACAATCAACTAATCTCCACATTAAAAACAGATATGGTGACACTGGGGAATGCTTCTGGCGCAATGTCTGATATTAAGGCAGGGAACTATTGCAACATTGGAGGGGATGTATATAAAAACTTTGACATCCCAAATGCAATAGGATTAAAGAATGTTGTAGGGAAAGTTGTCAGCTATGTTGATAGTGTCAAGTATGACCGTAAAAATAATACTATTTCCCCACCAAATACAACGACGTTTGACTCTAAAGAAATACCAATTAAATTCACACCTAACGCTGACTGCCATGTGGTAAAAGAAACTGTCCAATCAATTTCTTTTAATGGGAAACGTGGGGATGATTTAATGTTTATTTACTCGGAAAGTTATCCGGGTTTAAAGAAAGTAAGAAATGAGTTTTCTGTTCCTATATCTGATGCGAAGGTTAAGGTTCAATATAAGAATCTTGCATTTAAGGTTATTGGGGTTGAAGGCACGACACTTCGTTACATTGTATTACCTAGCAATTAAAAGTAAACGGGAAACCGCCCAGCAAGGCGGTTTCCTAAAGCGATCATATGAGGTTTCCCTGTCCACCATGGCGTAGCTTGTAATAATTTTAATTGATAAGTGTTTTATATTGGAGGAGTTGTGGAGTATTTGTATAAATATAGAGAAATGTCCAAGAATCATCTTGATGCCTTGGGAAGAAGAAAACTATGGTTCTCCGTAGGAAACTGCTTTAATGATCCTTTTGATTGTACATTAAATGTACCAATAAAATTAATGACAGGATCATCAGCCCTAAAGTTCGTAGAGAATGAGCCGAGTATGAAAAAGTTTAAAAGCATTGACACAAACATCCTCGCATTAAACCTTATCAATAATGCTATGCAACTAATAGAATCAGGAAGTATTGATGAACACCCACTAAACGGAGTATTGAATATAGTATCATCATCTCTTCGCCGTAGCTTCGTCTGTTGCTTCTCTAAGAACGCCACAAATCAACTACTGTGGTCTCACTATGCACAAAGGCATACTGGTTATTGCATTAGGTATAAACGCGATATACTTCTTGAGAGCTTAAATCTACACTCTCACGGTGATGTCATATACAATGACGATCCTATTGATTTACTTACAGAAGTTACTGACAAAGCGAATCTAGCAAATAAGGTTATTTATAGAAAAGCATCATGCTGGAGCTATGAAGATGAAGTTAGGCTTATTCATGCTGACATTTCAGAAAATCCAATCGATAAATACAGAGAGTGCGAATATCCTGATGATGCTATAGATTGCATTATTCTTGGATATAATTTTGATATGTCTCGACTTGATGAACTAAAAGAAAAATCATCAAATGATAACATCATCTTCAAAAAGATAGTAAGAAGTAAAAACAGTTACTCTCTCTATGTTTCACCTGAGAGGTTATAGTTCTATAATCATCAAAATTAAAAAATAGCTCTAAGCTTATATATTTTTCTCCATCCATGCAGCTTGCCGAAGTAAAGCTATCGCATCAGATGGAGTCACTTTCCAAGCTGCTGACAATTGCCTGACAGTAAAGACAGCGATTTCTAATCGATCTTCGTTGTTAATAAGATGATGTAACTGAACGCCCTTTTCACTAAGGATAATAGCCACTCCGGCTTTTCCGTTATTATAGGCTGCAAATCCCTTATTTTTCGCATCACCGTGATAAGCACCTTTAACCTCATTTTTCAGAGAGAAAAGAACACCACAAAATGCAGTTAACTCATTACGAGTAAGTTGCAGAGTAATCTTATTTTTCCAGTCGGCTGTACTCCCAGCCGCTCTAATTGGCGCAATTTCAATACTCACGGTAGGATACCCTCCACGAGTTAAAGTATGCTGGATATTAAGGCCAGTCTTTTTTATGGGGTCCTTTTGTCCATCTGAAAAGAATTTAAGACTTTCTCCGTAAGGTTGTTCCGTCATATCAAACCCTTAATTTTAATCTGTTATGTCAAGACGCTGACTTGCTGATTTGAGTCGTTCATTACCACGCTTATCATACCGTTGAGTTGTGGTAATACTAGAATGTCCCATCGCATCTTTTACGGTTACAATATCCTCACCGTTATCTAGCATTGCTGATGCAAATGTTCTTCGAAGATCATGCGGCGCAAATTTCTCTAATCCTGCTTCAATTCTACGGGTATCCAAAATATGGTATATAGCTTGATCTGATAATCGGTTGTCAGTCACATCGTCAAAACGTCGAATCCGAGAGAACAGGGGGCCAGGGTGATCACCTCGAACCTCCTCAATCCATCGCACTAGGCGCTTCCATGCCCCGCCTGGTATATAAGCAATACGTTCTTTATTGCCTTTACCTATAATCCTCAAATACTGCTCTCGGTAGTTCACACTTTCCATATTCAGCCCAACGATCTCTGATCGGCGCAGACCACATCCTAACAAAAGGCCCAAAATAGCTGCATCGCGAACCCCCTTAGAACTCGTATCGTTTTCACAGATAAGGAATAGCTCCTTAATCTCACTCCGCTCCAACGCCCTGCCTTTAGAAAGGCGAGAGCCACGAATGGATCGAACCTGCTTAATGTGTTGGAAGCTATCCGTGTCTATTTGCCGCATAGTCCACGCTTCCAGCGCGACGCCTTTCAGAGCTGAAAGATAAGTATTGATCGTTGCTGGAGCTCTCTCTGTATTTCCCAGAATTTCCATTACGGCTTGGACATGGTGCCTCCGCATCGAGCCCCAGGCGCAGTCTTTGAGATTATTAGCCCCGATCATCCTAGCCACAATGTTTAAAAACGACCCCATCGTTTGCCGACTCCGCTTAGAGCCGAGGCTGATCAGATAGGCGATTGCAGGGTTACTTTGAAGTTCATTGATCCCCCCAACAACCGGGAGTGAATTGTCATCTTGGCTGGATGGCGGGATCACCCCCGGATACTCAGACAAAGCAATTTTGTTCGTATCGGACAAAGCTACCTCCACAACTCATCGAACGTCATCGTCACAATGACGCACCAGTACAAAACTCACCCAAATTCTAGGTTGCGCTACGTGAAAGTAGCTGCACTATCTACCACATCCATCCTAGATTTTTCACTCTACTTTTTCAAATACATATTTTAATAAGTAGAGTATAGAAGCAGCAGGAACGAAGCCCAGATCCAGTTCCATCTGCCACAGCTCAATAAAAACACAACCAAGTAATTTGGGAAATGTATGGGTAGTACAATTTCACTTACTCATGTCTCTCAAAGACGCTAACCAGGACCCGCTTTTGGTTATCATCATTCAGAACCACTATGTACTTGAACTTAGAGTCTCGATGTCCCCAAACCTCAACATTATCAACTCGTCCATACTTCCTGGTTTTGTGACGCGCAACGCGTTCATCGAATGGCTGAATGCGTAACTCCGGGTGTTGAAGGCGACCCACGAGAGACTGCCAAGGCTGCTTCGGATCTCCGGACGTAATCCGCGCCTGATATTGATCAAGGGCGTGTTGAGTCACCAAAACACGTCCCATTGCCGGTGTTGAGATCTCATCATAAGTCTGCGTATAAGACTGTTTATCGGCATCCAGGAGTTCCGTGTTTTCGGCATTGACCTCATCCATAAATTCCATGCTCTGTGAGATCTCGATCACCACCCCCCGCAGACGGCCCGTTAAGTATGCAGCAAACTTAAAGGCAAACTTCTTCGTTGACTTACCAAGAGCTAGTTTTTTGATCGCTCCTTTTGATACAACCAGCTTATAGCCAGCTCCACCACCGGGCTCACGGCAGAATACTTGCTTATCTAGCATAAGATAACGGATTGCTATCAACTCAGCTAAGAGGTCTGACTCATCACTCTCAAAATCAAGACGCACATCCAATATACCTTTACGATTTGTACCGACACGCCAAAATACAAGAGCTGAGCTATCTGATACCTTTTTAGATACTGTTGTTAAAGTCATCATGGTTACTTCTCCATTATAAATAAGA
This sequence comes from Edwardsiella anguillarum ET080813, assembly GCF_000264765.2. GTDB lineage: Bacteria > Pseudomonadota > Gammaproteobacteria > Enterobacterales > Enterobacteriaceae > Edwardsiella > Edwardsiella anguillarum. The sequence goes on along the minus strand of NZ_CP006665.1, from coordinate 120,324 downwards.
TGGTTCACCGGCATCACCGTGCCCCACCCGTCATGAACAATGATGATATATTAACATAACCTCTGTAAATGCAAGTCAAAACAGATTGCTATCTTACTTATTGTTCTAATTAAGAATTAAATGAAGATCACTATGACGGGCGTATAACCCACCTATGAATCTTATGGATTAATTATGAAAATATTCCTATCAATAAAACGAACTAATTTAACAGGTATTATATGAGGGTTATACGTTTGATGAACTGGAGATGGTCTGGAGAGAATTTAGCGAACTTTTTCACCACCAATTACATAAAAAACAATAGGTTACGAAAAACTAGTGAGATGTTGTGCCATGACAAATTAGCAACGCCCCCGAAGCCATTTGCATGGCACAACACACTCATATCTCAATAAAATATTATTATATGTCTTGAATAAAAATGCCATAGGGTAGCGCTAAAATCTAAAGCTAAAAGATGCATTTTTACCACACTCGAAACTAATACTAATGATATAAAAAAGGCCAGCTTATCGCTGGCCTTTGAGATTATATCCGCAAATTAGGTACGGTGGCGCTTGCCCCTTTGTTTCTCATAGAGATACAAACTACCGCAAGTTACAACGGTAAAAAAAGCAAGCAGCCCTAGCATACCCAATGTGAAGGCATCCATCTGACCCCCTATTTTACGAATTGCTGACCCTGGTTAAGATTATACCATAGATCCACAGAACGACCCCGATAATCAATACCAAAACTGCCTCGTGAACAGTGATAGTATCCCCAGAAACAGCCAATCCAACAATACCGACCCCAATGGCTGTCACAGCGACCTTTCTCAGGTCCTCACCGATCGCACCAAGTGTCTTCTTGTCAGGAGACAGTAGACGTACAAACCACATTTTTGTTGCTTTCAAAAACTTTTTCATGATTACCTCCGTTGTTTAAGAGGAGGTGAATCATGCCCGAGAGGGCATGAACACCCCCTCGGGTTAAAGTTCTAAAAGGACAAGACAGCAGCCTTGCCTTGAGTTATTGAGCTGGATGGCCCCCCTATAGAAGGCCTCCACCAGCACTCCTTATTGAAGACGATCAGTAATGAGACCGCTCCCCCCTTCTTCTAGCAATAAAATCGCGAAGGTAAAGAGCATTCGGGAAACCCAAACTTCCTTGACTCATTAAGACATCGTTCCAGTCAACGCCCTTTGCTCTGGGCGGGATCGGGAGTTTAGGCAGCAGAACGTACACGCGAAGACCGAGCTTCTCCAGCCTAGTTTTCAGCACGTTAGCCGCTTTCTCACCAGTTACAGACTTATCTTTATCAGCCCAGATCAAAACGGTATGAATACCATCTGGAGGCATGAAGGACTCCATCAGGGTCGCATTGACCATTGACCACACAGGGATTTGGGTAACTCGATAAGCTGATAGAGCTGTCTCCAGCCCCTCTGCAACCCCCAGGATGCCCTCAGTTGGCTCACCAAGGCGGATAGCTGCGCCATTGACATCCAGACCATCCGGTACGGGCATCATCTTCTTAGCGTGCTCTACCTTAGCTTTCTTGCCATTCTGAGTGAGATAAGTACGGTGTAGCGTTACTATATTGCCCTCTACATCTCTGATCGCGCAGACGATAGCAGGAAACTTCCCTACCTCATTGCCATCTTCGTCATAGTAGGCCATAGCTGGATGGAACCGTAGACTGTCTGTTTTTTCTACCTCATCAACGTTGAACAACAACTCGCGGTTTTTGAAGTACAAACGCATTGGCTCAGTCACATGGCCGGAGAACGGCACACACTCATTCCATACTTTCTCGATTTTGTCACAGAGACGAGCACTGTAAGCGCGTTCGCGCTCCATTCTCTTCTCCATCTCTTCTTGGAGCTCAAGCAACCAAGGTTTTGGCTGTTCACGAAACATCGGAACAACCTTAGTTTTTTCCGGTTGTACTTCCGCAGCTTGCATGTGCGGTGCCTGTGCCTCTACCTTGCGACTAACCACTGGGGCATCCTCAACATGGTGACTTACAGGTTCAATACTACCGTTGGATCGAGCGCGGAACTGCATTACTGTAGTGCCACGACGCTCCACCAGCCAGGTATTGCGATGCGTTTGTATAGGCTGTTCTTTCACAACATTCCCCTGTTCGTCTTTAACTTCAACGATCACGGTTACAGGCTCTCGCCCGAGGTTTGTCATGACGATCTCATCACCATACTTAACTTCGCTTTCACCAATAGCTCTTTCAAGATCGACACCCCAAAAGGTGCGCTCCAAGCCACTCTTGTCACGGATGAGGGCAAAGTAGCTCAGCTCATTGTCTTCATTATGCTCGTAGGGAGCTTTACCGTGAGAAACCAAAGTACCGACAATAGATTTTTTGCGATTCTTGGAATCAAGTAACTTATTATTCACCTTCATAGGCTCTTGCTGAACAGACGTACTGGCCTGGGCAGGAGCTCGTGTAGGTGCTGTGGGCTGTTGATACTTAGACTGCTCTTTTTCAACACCCAGATAATCACCGACCTCTTGCAAGCACCGGGAAAAGTCCCAATCATTGAGCCACATCAGCAACTCAAATCCGTCATGGCGAGCGCCGCATGTATTACATACGCCACCGCCAGTCTTGTGGACATCTTTGAATAGTCGGAAGCCATCTTTCCCTCCATGAATGGGACAAGAAACGTGGCGACCGGGTTTCCGGAGAGCTGCCTCCAAATGGGGCGCTAGGGCCGCCAGGATGAAGAGCCAGTTTCCGTTAGCAACTTCACGAACGGTATCAGCTTTGTAGTAAGACATAGATTTTCTCCTTAGCGTGAACCCCAGCATCGAGGCTTCCCTAACCCCCCGTTGTCAGGGTTTTAAGGAAACCCCGACACTGGGAGGATGTGCCAAGGAGGCTCCCCAACCGGGGAGAACTCCCCGGCAAGGGGTTTAAAAAGGCCACTCCCGAGACGGAAGCGCATTTTGTGAATATCACAAACACAAGTGGGTGCCCTCTTCCGAGGCCATCATGATTGTGATATTTGCGGTTACAGGATCTGACTTAATCACAACCTCAGTGGGTTTGAAAAAACCATCTACAGTAGGCATGGGATAGTAAAGACGGATCTTTCCCCAGTTCTTGTTGTCGGTAAAAGCCACCTTTGTTTGAGCAACACAAAGCTGCAAAAACATGAGGAGGAAGTCTTCTGCCGAGTGCTTACCACTCGCACCAAATACTCCATCAATAATTGCCGGTGTCACTGCAACAGTTGTCAGGAAACCGACTTGTTCACCGATGGATGTTTTATCCACCAGCAATCCATCATTAATGGCTTGTTGACGGATTTGGGCAGGGTCCAATTTAGCTACTTGGTTCATAACGGTGTACTCCAAAGTTAATGGGTACACCTAGCCCGTGCGGGGAGATGTACCCGCATGGGTTATTGAAAGATCACGGCCAAAGCCGAGATTTTTAACGTTACTTTGCTGTTTGTTTTTGGCGACCAGCTATCGCACGCTTTCACCCTCAGAGAGGACAAAATCTGCTTACTGATGGCTTTACCATGAGTAAGGAGGCTTGGGGAGTAAAGCAGGGGTTTCCCCCTGCCTTGCGGCTTAATTCAGTACACTTGGTACAAACAGGTCATCTTTGATGGCATTAAAATCGACTGGAGACTGCTTTCCGTAAGTCTCATTTATGCTACCGGCATCATCAACACTGACAAAGACGGTACGGAGTAATCCGTGAGGCTTTGTAGGGTAAACGACACTGACATGCTGACCTTTGTACTGTTCAGACAAAGTGCCTTGAAGCTCATCAACCGAACGAAGTTTCCGGTCACGGCCAAAGTTCTTAATCTTGATGTCGCCAGCGATTGGATTAGTCATCGTTACCCCCTGCCAGCAATTTATCTACTGAATGGCCCAGTCCGTCACCAAACCATTTGTCCAGAGCGTCGATTTCCGGGAAGTCCAATTTCACCTGAGCAACAATACGTTCCATTTTGCTGAGAGCATCCTGGAACTCAATGCCATTACCTGCGGCCACCTCAAGTTTGCACTTGATGTAAGCGGAGTAGGTATCACAGGCCTTAACCAGTGATTGTTCATAGCCACCGGGATCAAAGGCTCTGGAAACTACATCCTGGAGTTCTTCGGGAAGAGTCTGGATGAGTTTGTCCTCTGCGGCCTTTTCCAGTCGTTCAAACTCACGCTGCAAAACAGCATTTGCTTTCTTGACCGGCGTGACAACATCCGAACAAAGAACCTCGGCTGTATCATGCAACGACGCATGAGCCAGCATGATTGCCAGATCCACCGACTTCCCTTGCTGAATGGCGATATTGCCAGCCAGGTAGGAAAGCAGGGTAACAACGGCGCTGTGCTCCAACACAGACTCTGGTTGAACAGAGTGCATCAGTGACCAGCGCTTGATCAGGCGTTGGCGCAAGGCCAGAGCTAGAAAGCCGAAATTTGAATTAGACATAGTGCCTCCTAAATTGGCTGGAGGTACACCAAACCCGACCGGGCCTTGGTGTACCCGGTTGGGTTACTTCGTTATCTCGGGTCAAGCTGCTTAGCGCTTAGCTATGGCGAGCAAAAACGGATGGAATGGATGATCTTGCGGGACACACCCAACAAGCTCACGAGCCAAGCTGATGGAATTTGTAGACAACATCTCTTTGACGGCCAGAATGACTTCGTTGTTGATTTCATCCTGGGTCTTTCGCTGTTAGTCCACCAGCCGACTTAACTTGTCTAGGCTCATGCTTCTCTCCTTTGGTATGGGAGAGAACCCAGGAGGGTTGCCTCCCGAGGGGTTAGGTTATTGCTGTTTTGGGCCAGCTACCGTTATAGCCAGCAAGCGCTGACAATGAGCAAAGATTATGACAGCCACCTTAAAAGAGTAAAACGCTGTAGTTGCCCTTTTGGGGTGCAAAAGGAAAAGCCCTCCCGAAGGATGGCCTTTTATGCGGCCAAGGACAAGCCTTGCTGTCCTCTTTGCAATTCTGTGTCGTCGCGGCGATGTAGTTGTTGAACCACTTTGATCATCGTTCTGACATGTCGCTTCAAAGAGGCTGGAGACGTTTTGATAGTAAGGTTGATCCAGTTGAGGTAGCCAGCCAGCGCGGAACCTTCGGTTAGGGCTGCCTGTATCGCCTCATACTCCCCTACAGCCCCCAAGGCCACATCTGTCGCCCAGAGGGCGTTAGTATGGCCTAGAAGCTCACAGCGGGCCGTATAAGCCTTTCTTCTGGTCGCGGCCATGAACTTGTACTCACCTTCTACTAAGTCTTATGTCAGGGGTGATAATTTGCTGTTTGTTTTTGGCAGCCAGCTACCGCGCTTGAGCGCCTAAGGCACTTTCCGAAGCATCCTGGGAATCCGAGAGACTTGGGAAAGCGCGGAGTTTCCCCCTGCGCCGATTACCCTTATAAAGGGAACGGTACGCCGATTTCTCGGCGCACTCAGATTGAACCTACACAGTCAAAAACCAGCGCTTCATAGGTACGGTGATGTCTAACATTCCGTTTCCACATGGACTCTGGCCCCAGAACCTGTAAGTCGTCTCATAGAGGTCAAACTCAGACAAAGACTGAATCTGCGCTTCTGAGATCGGCTCAAATGGCCCACCGCAACCGATGTGCATATTGAGCCCATAATCTTGAAGCTCTAGCTCTCCGAGGTTTAGCGTTTTCCCGCCCACACAAGCAACCAAATTCTGGTTTCTGACGTCGCCGTCTTTGAACAGCAAGGCTGACTCATCGTAGCTCCCGTATTGGTTGGTAAACTTTACAATATGCCCGTGCTTAGGTGAGATTTGATCCGACAACTCTTTCAGCAATCGCTTTACGCTTTGGAACCTTGTGTAAAGAGCTGGCGTAAATTGCCCAGAGTAGTTCAAGTTCGGGCAGATCATTTCAAGCATCTCATCAGGTACTGATTCAAGTCCCATTTGCGCGGCCAATGGCTTCGCCTTTTTCAGACCTTCCTCAAGCACCCTCTGATTTACAACTTGTTCTAATTTATTCATTTAACTCTCCACTTACGAGAGAGCAATGTAAGCCGTCTCCGGGCTTACATTGCCCGTTAACGGCTTATTGGTTTATCACTAGAAAAACGAAATTATGCTGATCAGGAAGCCCAAGAGTCCTAGCACAGATCCAAGCACGCCTAGTCTGATTGACAGTTGGATACTTTGATCAGGATACCCCCAGAACCACAAAAAGACTTCCTTGAAGAGGGCTCTGCGAACCTCAAGATTTACAGGTTTTCTAAAACCAACACCAAGAGCATCTACCGCGTCGTAATCCAGCGCGACACCCTGCTTGGTGATGGATAAAGACCCTGGGTTGCCCATCGCATACCGGAGAACTTGTGCCTTGGTCTCTAAATTTACGATCACAACCATCTCCCTCCTGAAAAAACGGGCTGTGTCTTTTCGCTTGGAATCTATATTGTGGTTATGGAACCTGGCAATGCAGTGTTGAAGGCCTGAATCCTGGGGAGGTAAAGGCTCAACAATTTCTATTTTCATGATTACTCTTCCTTCCGATAGGTCGGAGAAAAGGCCTTTCGGCATTTCCCCCGTGTGTTACTAATGAACCAAAGATGAAATGACTATGGTTGCGTCTCCGGACATCATTACCGGAAGGTATTCGCAAGGCTCATGGCCGCAGCTCTTTTGGGTTCCGTTAGGTGAATAGACAGCCAATTGACCGTCCATAATGTTGAAGGGCATCCCCTGTTTTTTTGCTGCTGGTGACAGTTTAAGCGTGCCCTTTGCATCAACCAATGCCGTTGCCCAATGGAAGTCTTCACCTCCGAGCATCGGCTGTGATTCATCTACGACTTCGACCATGATTGGCATCATTCCAACCCAGCTCCAAAGACTGCTCCCTAATGCGAGGGCTAAAGCCTCGAACGCGGGAAAGACTACCGATTGTCCGAGAATCTGGTGGGCAACAGTGTCCGACAGACCTTGGATGAGCTCCTCTGGTATCCCTTTCACTCGACAGTGTTCTATCGGGGTAAAGATGCGAGATAACTCAGTCTGCTCCGGATGAACAATGAAAGGTTCTGTACTTCTGCATTTTGCATAGTCCTTCCCTATGGTGCCACAAAACGCATCGTCACCAGTCAGAAGCTGACGAGAGAATCCCTTGCCAGCGGCTTTATCTCTCAACTCTTTCTCAGCCAGATAGTCGAATGACTTCCAACGTTCAGAATCGAGCGGCACCGGCTCCAGGATGTCCTGGATGCAGCTTTCCTTGGTACGAACAGGTTGAACCTTCTCAAGCTCAAAACCGTCGATACCGTGAGAAAGAGCTACAACACAAAGACGCTTACGGCGCTCAATCACTCCGAACTCATTGCCATCGAGAATACGCTCTTGTAGGGAGTAACCCAACGAAGAGAGTACAGAACGGATCACCTCCATCGAAGCGGTGTTCTGGTACTCAGGCACGTTCTCAATCAGTACAACGGCTGGGTTAAGCGCTTCTACGAATTGCAGGAAGTTGAAGAACATGGCCCCTGCCGCCTCATGCGATTCGGCAAACTCCAATTTTTTCTTGCTGCGACCTGACTTTGACGCACCGGAACATGGTATGCCTCCCATCAAAACATCCACCTGAGGTGGGCGCTTGCTGAGATTCACAGCCTGGATTGGAGATTCGATAACAATTGAATCTTCGTTCCAAAGTTCCGGGTTGTTTGCCAAAGATGAATCAAGGTATTTACCCTCCATCTCTACGGCCACTGATATGGCGCTGGCTATTCCCGCCTTGTGAAAACCGGCGTGAATCGCTTTATCAAGCACACCACCTCCATGAAAGAGGCTGCATACCGAAAGCGACTCTCCATTCTCCAGCTTACTAATAAGCCGGTTGACTCGCTCGATCACTCGCTCTTGTTGATGGTGAGCGGAGATCACAATTGTACCGTTACGGATGAACACACGGAGCATCTCTACACCGTCAAAAACGGTAGCAAGCTCTTGCGCGGTCAGATCGATGATTGGAGACACCCGGCCATTGCGCTCGCGCTTACTGACTGTGAACTTACCCTCCTCTTTGACACGAAGCACAACCTGGGAATCTTTCAACTCCAGATCATACTTCATGCCTGGATAGTACCCTTCACGATGTAGCTTTTGTCCTTCCAGCCAAACGCGTTTCTTACCTCGATGCTCTCCTAGCTTGGTGTTTACGATAGTAGCCATAAGATCTCTCCTTTCAGTTGAGGGGCCACGACCCCCCAACCGGGAGTAATGACCCCGATGGGTTTAAAGTAGTTCTCAGCTCACAGCGGCGTTGTGAGACTGAATGGCATTAGCAAAGCCAGCCATTTGTTCAGGGAAGATATAGTGGTTGATGTCCTGGCTGAGAGCCAGATTGACATACACATTCTTCACCTTCGTTTCATCAGAATCGTACTTCTCAAGTACCAGCCTTTCAGCTTCTTCCGGATCTCGGCCCAGCGAGTAGGCGTAAATCACAGAGGTGAAGCCAAGTCCTGATCCGAATGCGTAGACTTGGTTCTCGAAATGGACGTCAGCGAAATAGATGCTGAATCCGGATTTGAGGTTATATTTTTCCATGATGCACTCCGAATAGTTTAGGGGCGCACCACGTCCCGAGCCGGGCGAATGCACCCGGTTTGGGGTTGGTTGATTACTCAATGTTTGGCAAGGGACCACCAGCCCGAGAGGTTATGATCCCCCAAGGGTTAAGCCAAATGCTGTTTGTTTGGGGAGGCCAGCTACCTCACTACTCACTCTCATCAGAGAGTAAAACCTTGCTTTCCGAGAGGCACAAGACTTTCACATGTGAAAGCCGATACCACTTGGAAAGCAGGGGGCTACCCCCCTGCGTTAACTCGCGCTAAGCGCCTCAGGATAGACTCGACGCCTTCCCTTATCCCTGATGGATCACAACCGACCTCGTAGCAGCAGACCACAAATGCAAATGGATGCACCTCATCGGACATCACCCAATCCATTGTCTCCTGTTTAATTTCACGTCCAGCGCGACCATCGGCCAAGACCCTAAGGCTATGCCATAGTAGCCCCTCGCGTAATTGCTTTACCTCATCATCCAACCACTCAAGCTTATTTTCAAATGGAAGGATATCAGCCGTGTTACAGCCTATATCCAACAGAGGAAATGGTAGATCAATCTGACAATCCTCTTGGATAATCATTACTGCACTCATGGTAGCTCCTATTAGAGGCACCATACCCCCGCAGGGGCAAAGTGCCCCGACGGGGTTAAAATCATTTGGTCTCTACACCACCAGCTAGTTGAGAGTTAATGCTCTCTGTTAGGGAAGGTGCGAACAAGTTCCTGATATGAGATCATCATATTCATCCGGAGCGCATCCCAGAGGGACATCATGAGCCATCAACTCACCTTCGCCGATAGTGAATTCAGCACTAAGCGCCGTCAGACCCGAAAAGAGATTTTCCTCTCCCGCATGGAGCAGATTCTGCCATGGCAGAATATGACCGCTGTCATCGAGCCGTTTTATCCCAAGGCGGGCAATGGCCGACGGCCCTATCCGCTGGAGACCATGCTGCGTATTCACTGCATGCAGCATTGGTACAACCTGAGCGACGGTGCCATGGAAGATGCCCTGTACGAAATCGCCTCCATGCGCCTGTTTGCCCGATTATCCCTGGATAGCGCCCTGCCGGATCGCACCACCATCATGAATTTCCGCCACCTGCTCGAGCAGCATCAACTGGCCCGTCAATTGTTCAAGACCATCAATCGCTGGCTGGCCGAAGCATGCGTCATGATGACCCAAGGCACTTTGGTGGATGCCACCATCATTGAGGCACCCAGCTCTACCAAGAACAAGAGCAGCAACGCGATCCGGAGATGCATCAGACCAAGAAAGGCAATCAGTGGCACTTTGGCATGAAGGCCACATTGGTGTCGATGCCAAGAGTGGCCTGACCCACAGCCTAGTCACCACCGCGGCCAACGAGCATGACCTCAATCAGCTGGGTAATCTGCTTCATGGAGAGGAGCAATTTGTCTCAGCCGATGCCGGCTACCAAGGAGCGCCACAGCGCGAGGAGCTGGCCGAGGTGGATGTGGACTGGCTGATCGCCGAGCGTCCCGGCAAGGTAAAAACCTTGAAGCAGCATCCGCGCAAGAACAAAACGGCCATCAACATCGAATACATGAAAGCCAGCATCCGTGCCAAGGTAGAGCACCCGTTTCGCATCATCAAGCGGCAGTTCGGCTTCGTGAAAGCCAGATACAAGGGGCTGCTGAAAAACGATAACCAACAGGCGATGTTATTCACCCTGGCCAACCTGTTTCGGGTGGACCAAATGATACGTCAGTGGGAGAGATCTCACTAAAAACTGGGGATAACGCCTTAAATGGCGAAGAAACGGTCTAAATAGGCTGATTCAAGGCATTTACGGGAGAAAAAATCGGCTCAAACATGAAGAAATGAAATGACTGAGTCAGCCGAGAAGAATTTCCCCGCTTATTCGCACCTTCCTTAGCCAAGCATGAAGAGAATCCAAACTAGCATTATTATCTAAGTTGGCGATTTCAGACTTATCATTCGCCATAGGCTTTGACATAACATTAATTTCTTTATGCAATCCTACCGCATCGAAAATTTCCTCAATCATCATTATCCTCACAAAGACAATAAGGGCGAGTAATAATTTCCGCAGCTATAAATGCATAATCATAACCTTGCCAAAACCATTTCTCTGCTAGCTCATATGCTTTACATGATGGCTCGCCACGACCATAAGCCATCACATAATCATAGAAAAGCTCCTGATTAAAAGCCTTTCCTTCTGCCTCCATGAACCAAGCAAGAGGGCATTCAACAATACGATGCCTTACGACATCACGCTCTGAATACCCTTCCCTGATCGCCTGCTCTAGCATTTCTCGCGACATTCTAGGTGGAGTGATGATTTCGACATCGATTCCCTCTGGGCCAGAAAAACTATCATCATATGGAAGACCAGCCAGTGACAAACTGTTACGTTTACACCAACCTATCATTCTAATGATTCTATTTTTATCTGACTCTTTGGCCGTGTATCGGTTAAGCTGCATACTCACCCCCGACACCTTTTTGATATTCAATATCAAAACCGACCTCAACCATTAAGGCCATATCTAATTGAGTCAGATTAGTATCTAAAGCACCATTAGCTGATGATTGCACAATACCTTTATGAGCCAGATTTAAAACCTGTTTCAAAGATGACAGTATTGACTTTGCCCCATCTTCAATATGCTCTAGTACATCTTCCCACTCCCAATCTTCAAACGGCTGCCAAATTATCAGACCATCAGGTGATACTCCCTGCCCAACACAAGTAGACAAGTAGACATAAGCCTGATACCACTCCGTCTGGTCCCCCAAGCTGCTGAGAGTTTGGGCAGTTGCATAACCGTATGCGATTTTTTCCAAATTGGTATGGATAGACATAATAAAACTCCTCATTCAAGTAAATAGAGGAGCCCCAACCCGCAGGTAAGGCCCCTCCGGGTTTATTAAAAATCTCAGGTATGTACTACCGCTGATTAAAGCGTATAGCTTTACTTATAAAATCATCCATAATGTAGTTTCCAGCAGCTTTAAAATATCGCCGCCACTCTGCCCAGTTATTTTTTGAGATGCCATATGTAGGCGACTCAAAAACTCCCCAAACTTTCAAACTACATCCGACGGATAAAACATGATCCACTAAATCACTGAGCTTCTCCTTACTCATTGAAGTGTTCAACTGGCATGGAGGCTGTTGAATCATGCGATTAGCCTCATCAAAGTTAATCTTTTCAATGATGCCTAAGCGGGTATCGACTAAGAACATCACAATCTCTTGTCCTGAGCTTCTTGTAGTCCAGTGCATAACATAAGTTGGGTGAACGCCAACCTTAATAGGCACCAATAAAGACCCACAAGTACGAAGTACCCAGATCAACTCACGACCATTGTACTTTTCAAGCATAGAAAGATCTTTTTCAAGATCATCGGCATAAAAAGTAGGTAGTTTGTTCTTTTGAGAGATACTCAGCATTTCTGCTTTAAGTTTTTCAATATGAGACATACGTGCTCCCTTATCGTTTTGGACACACGTTGCCAAACAGGCGCAGTGCGCCCGGTGGGCTAAAATGATTACTGTTTATTTTTGGCGACCAGCTATCGCACATTTCGCCCTCACATGAGGACAAAAAATAACTTTCTAAGATGCCCTATACAAAGACATCTGGGAAAATGATCAGAATACATTATTCAACAAAACAGGCTCGGGTACGAATCTGAAACTGCCCTTTTTGGGTACACAAGAAGGAAGTCTGGCCCCCTCTTCAAGAGATAGGGGCCAGGTTGCTTATACCTAACCGTCTATAGGTTAGTCGAATCCCAAGATCTCTCCATCCATGAATGATCTGGGTCGCAAGTAATCCGAAACTCGGATTTCCCTTGTTTAACAGCCAAGTATGCCAAGAACGGCTGGATAGTTATGGTTCCATCGCTACTGCCAAATAACTTGCACTTGTTGTCATCAAAATCTTGATCAACATGGGGGTTACACCCTTTGGCATAAGCAACTGCGCCACGGCTAGCCGGAGTTCCATCCAACTTCGCATTAGTGATCAGGTAAAGACCATGATCCCCAACTAACATTAAACTAGGTCGAATTTTCTTCCGCCTGATATGTTTAATCTCTCTAGCAAACATATCATCTATTGTCGGTTTGAATTGCTCAGCGGCCTCAAGCTCAGCCAACAGCTTCTTAACATCCTGAATATCGAACCGAAGGATGGACATAATCACACTCCGTAAAAATCACAGAGGAACCATCCCCCAACAAGGGGTGATAGCCCCCTGTTGGGTTAGTTAAAGTTATGGCTGGCAGAGCCACCAGCCATGTTACTGAGTCATCAAGACACAGAAGAGACGGTCAAAGCACGCTCCATTAGCTTAAATAAAGAGTGCTGTAGAGAAGAGGCATCATTAATAACAATGTTCTTTGAGAACAGTCCAGAAACAGATCCAGTCTCTACACCTATACCAATTACCTCAACACCGCTATGCTCACAAAGGTTGATGACAGAACGACATGCCGGGATATTTTGTGGCTCCCCATCAGTCACTACTATCAACATATTACGAGCCTCTTTAGTCTTGACAAGTTCATATGCTGCATACCAGATGGCTTCCGCCATTGGAGTCCCTCCCGTTGCTTGGAAGAGGAATCGACCAGCCTGACTCCGTGCTGTATCACCATGCTTGATGGCACTAAAAACGGGATTGCTCTTGTTTCCACCAAAAAAGGTGACTGCCGGATTTACGCCAGGGATTGCCTCCAGTGCCAACGCAATAGCTAACGCTGACTCTCTCGCAATATCCTGTCGCTCCTTACCATTTTTAGTCTTCGAAGTCATCGATAGGCTCATATCAACCAAGATATGAACGGCAGTATTCGGGCGCGGCTTCGACTCAGGGCTGAGAAATACACGCGTATCGCCGGACACCACACGATGTAGCTTGCGAACATCCACACGTTTCCCAGAACGGTTATTACGGTGAGCAACCCTTTGACTCGCTTGGACCAAGCCATAGAGCTGAGTCCTGATTTTTGACGTAGTGCTTCTCACATCATCAATCAGTCGTTTCCCGGCGTCAGGGTGTTTCACTGCCTCAGAAGCTACACGAACCGTCATATAGCTACTATCGCCTTGCTCCTTAGCTAACTGGCTCAGCTCAGCCTTTAGTGCTTCACGCGCATCACCACGCAAGTCATCGGCACCAGCATTTAAAACCTGCTGGAGTATCTTGGCCGCGTCTTGTTTTTCCGCGTCAGAATTACCACCAGCTCCGCTTTGTCCTGCTGTACTGCCGCCATCAGCATTCGACCCACTTTGGTTATCTGCTCCTTTCGGCTCAGATACCTCCTGGGCATCATCTTGCTGCTGGCTCTTGCCTGGTTGATCATCCCCATTGGTACTAGACCCTTGATGCTGATCATTCCCACTGTTACCCATAGAGTTCTGTTGTCCACTACCATCATTTTGCTGGTTTTGTTCATTCAGATCTTTCTGGGTTTTTTTATCTTCTTTCTCCTTTTCCTCTTGGAGCATTTTAATAATGTCGTCAGCTAATGCTGTTACATCTGCGGTTGACTTAGTGTTAACTGCTTTACGAAGTAACGCATTTAGTCGGATCACAACACCTTGAGGAAACACATTTTCGAATACCGTAGTAGCGGAATCGAGATAGCTTTGAAGGACAGATTGCCCCACAGCCTTCGTTTGTAACCAATACAAGCAGAGCCCTGTCAGAATAGAAGCTGGAGAGTCTTTTTCTGTGACATGTGAGTAATGCCCTGCCTGAGCCATGTAACGCGCTACCTCATTCAGCGTATGGGATGTTCCAGGGAACAGCTCCATCATGGCTCGCTCAATGCGACAGTCCTCTAAAATATTGGACAGCTCACCATGAAGACCGCTACGGCGTTCAACCCCAAAATCTGAAAAGCGAACATGGGCAGCCTCATGAGCCAAATAACCCCAAACAGCATCCATATGTGGATAGCTATCGGGGATATTCGGAACTACGATAGTTTTACCATCGGTGTAAGCCTCATCATTACCGATCGCGACTTTAACACCAAGTTTCTCACCGTAGGCTGCGGCCACAATTGGTAACGCGCTATAAATAGTACGTTTTTTGGACATATCTTTTCTCCTGGTTGGGAAGGAGATAGTCCATCCCGGAGGGGATGGCCATCCCCTCCGGGTCGGTTTAGTTCAAGAGACTATTAGAAGAAATAGTCGCTACTATCAGCCTCAGGTTGTTCCTGATTAAGAGATTGATCGCTCACATCTCCTTGGTTCTGAATGGGTTCTGCCTTAGCATCATCCAGCGAAGCAGTTGCAACACTAGCCTCAGAGAGGTCAGCTTGAACTGTATCATCTGCATTGGAGTTATCTTTCGACTCACTCCCGCCTAGTTCAGGACAATTTTTAAAGAAATTGTCGATATCCTCACTCAAATCATCAATACCATTACTGATACTGTTTCCCTCAGATTGAACAACATCAGCAACATTATTCTGTTGTTTGATGTCATCCCCCTTCCATTCATCCTCATGTGTATCATCACTAGATTTAACACTTTCCGGTTCGGCTTTTGTATCATTAGCCGGATTCCCTGTAAGGGTCTCCGAGCCACCAATATCATTAGCCATCCCTTCTACACTGATCAAACCATTGGCATATTGCTCAATACGTTCTTTCTCGCTCATGATCAGCACAGCGGCCACGACCTGATAAAAGAAAGGCGCAACGATGTTTCGACCATCGGCATGTTTCTCATAACCATTGAGAGTCTGATCAAGCAACTTCACCAGTGGGTTAAAGGCATTGTTCAAGAAACTAAGTCCATCCACCTTATCGCGAATATTCCGAAGAGTTTGCCGTGTCGTAATTCCACACTGGTCACGACCAGCTAAACGCTCCATATAGAACTTATTTGCCTCTTGAGCAACTTCCGAGATGAGATCGTCCCCCAAGCTCTCAATTTTACGATTAAGGCGCTTAGCGCTACCTTCATCTTCATTTACTGGCTGAACCATGAACAATTGATACTCAAAGCCGATCCTGGCTTCAACGGTTTCTTTTGGCAAAGAACCAGCTCGGATAGCTCCAGCATATTCAGGGTTTTCACGACACCACTCATCAACTGCATCGTTGTAACCTTTGATAAAGTCTTGCTTTAGTTGTTCAAACTGAAAGCTGACTCCATTTAACTTTGCACAGATCTCATCTCTTTTGCTGATAGGGACGGCAAAACCATTCATGAATGGCATACCAAATCTCAACAACATACGACGAGTCTCTGTTTTCAGTCGATGGAAACCTTTTAACTTCGCAGGGTCACAGATTTTTTTACTCCCAAGTTGAGCTACTTTTTCCGGGGGAATTTCACCCCCCTCGCCCAGCTTGAGATCTGATGCAGATAACCGAGTTTGTCCACTCCATATATCAAAGTCTGCATAAATGACACAGATTTTTTCTAAGTGGTTAAGTTTATTCATGATGCACTCCATTAAGTTGAGGGCGCATCACGACCCATACCGGGTGGATACGCCCGGTTGGGCTAGCTAATAAAAACGTTAGTTTGCTGTTTATTTTTGGCGACCAGCTATCGCACGTTTCGCTCCCCGAAGAGAACAAAATCTGTTTTCCAAGTGGCACAAATTTTCACATGTGAAAATCGATACCACTTGGAAAGCAGGGGACTCCCCCTACTTACCAGTAGAATGTCTCTACTTCTTCCGGTCGATCATTCAGAGGCGCAAGAACATCCTCATCAACAATATACCGAGGTTTCACCGAACCAGTAACCGTAATCCGACACCGGTCAGATGATTTTTCCCTGTAATGATCAAGGTCTTCTGGCTTAACACCTGACACTTTTTCATCCAGTAGCTTTTTATAGTCTATTCGGCCAGCAACCTTATATCGAGTGACTAGCACACCGCAGTAATCTGCATGGAGGTACTCTCCCATCAGTGATTTCATCATCTCAACATGGGGCTTCTGGCGCTCTTGAAGCTGCACCAAACGCTGTTTTATCTCCTGAATTTCACTTTCATACAGGCGATACGACTCAGCAGCAGTAATCCAGATATCGATCTCTTTTCCATGTGGAATGAACAGATCTTTCTCCGGATTTTTATCAGGCTCCTTCTTATCTTTTACTTGTTGCCAGAATACTTGAGCCTCAGCCAAGATTTGTTGGATCATGGTCTCATCTCGGAGTATCAAAAACTCCTGTATCTGTCCATCAAAGTAAAAGACTAACCACCCCCGTGTTGCACCTGTTACTAACAGTTGATGCTGAACTTGCGGATAGTAAAGTCGGTATGCCTTGCTGTTTGTTTGTTCAGCACAAACTTCCTCCCATACTGACCCGCTCGGGCATTTCAGCTCGACGGGTTCTCCTTGACTGTTGAGTCCATCTAACGATGCTCTCATTAGTGGAGTTGCTACAGACTCGACACAGAGAGAAAGAAGCAAGTCATTATGCTTTTCCTCAAATGCACGCCTTGCAATATCCTCGTTCTCGACTCCTCTGCGAACTAAAGGATTCAAGCTAAGATCTACTTCTCGCGCATACCCTGTCTTCTCAGCCCAGAGTCTCCATCGTGTCTTATAAGGCGATAATCCCACTAAAATGGCAGCATCAGTAGCTGTTATGCCATTACGCCGCCACTCTAACCAATCATCACCTTCCTGCGAAAGGTCAACGACATTCATAGAACCCTCCAAGAAAAAAATTGGAGGGGCCACCCCCAGGGGAGGCCACCCCTAGGGTTAATAGTAATGATCACCGTCGCAAAACTTCGTTGCCTCATGCAAGTCAATCGCCATGTTAGCCTGAGGTTGCTGAGGTTGTTGAGTTTGTTCTTTAGCCTTGAGCTCCTTAGCCTTGAGAGCATCGACTATATAGCACAAACTTCGCTGATCATTTTGATACCGCCGTTTTGCATATTGAAACGCAGGTTTCCAGCTATTATTAATATCCCCCACCCGCTTAACCAGCAGCCTCACGACTTCATCGAGCTGTTTATGCTCGATATCCGTCAGAGGAGCCTGAACCTCGTTCTGCTCGATAGTTAAAGGAGTATGGGTCTTATCCTCTAAACAGCCCTCACGATCTCCATCCTCAAAATTAACTGGATTTATGATCTTCTCAGACTGTTCATGGATACGTTCAGCTTCATCTATGTCATAAATACCTGAAAAACCGAATGCAATACGAGCACATTGAATCAACGCCTTATGACGAAGTTGGCGTTTTGTATGCGTCTGCCAAGGGCCATCCATGGTGTACTGATTGCCGCCCTTAGATTTCAGTTGAAATGGAGGGCGGTACACCTCATCGAGAAACTCCTTGATACGAATAGGGCGTGTCCTGTCCTTGCGGTACATTACACACTCAATCCAATCAGGGCTCTCAACTTTGGCACCTCTCATCTGCACGAGCTTATTCGAATACACAAATTCCACGCCATCATATTGTGGGTGTTCATTGATAATTCGGCTCCAACCATCAACTCCTATCACAGGAATTATGCCATTCTCCCTATCAGGGTAGGCGTAAATCTCCTTAGTAAAAGGATTCAACCTGTATTGCTCTGCAACGATCAACAAAGCCATCATTTGCTCATTCGTTGGTGCTGAGCCATCACGTTGTTTAAACGCTGTAGCTTTCAGAGAATCAAAAAACTTCACAGGGTCAATCCCGTAACGACTAGCTACACGGTTAACCAGTGAAGGAGACTCATCCTTCGATGAGGATGAGGATGAGGATGAGGATTCAGACATGGTGTTCTCCTTACTTAGCGGGACACCACGACCCATCAGGGCACTGGTGCCCCGATGGGGATATTAAAAATATGTGCTCCAAATGATTTGGAGCACATCGTAGGTTAGAAAAAAAAGTCCTCTCGATCGGTTTTAACTGCAACCAGATTAATCAGAGCAGATACAAGGCCAAGCCTTTCTGCATCCATTCTGACCTCATCATGGTTGAAGCAAAATCGTTGAATAAGAGGCAGGTATGAGTCAAAACGCTTAAAGTCGCAGATAGTGCCCAGCTCATCGCAGAACTCCACCAGCGGCTTAACTTCGTCTGAGAACTCACTACTACGCTGCTGAAATTGCTGTTGCAAGTACACCAACATCAGCCACGGTTTATACCCATGCTCCGGAAGGATTTCACCAGCCCCAACCAATGTATCTGGATGGATAGTGTTCTCTCCGAGAGCTGTATCAACCGATAAGGAATAGCCCTCTTCGGTTTTCATCAACACATCTGGAGTAGACTCAAAGCCGAGTAAATCCGCGCCCTGAGTAAACACCTCTGTGATAAAAACACTTAATGCTCCCATACGGCCTGTACGCACAGGCGGTGGTGATAACAACCAGCTAAGGGATACCACACGAGCACAATGGCGGGAACTACTGCCATTATCCCCATCCCGAATTACAGTAAGTCTCTGTGCGTTTATCAGAACCTCATCCAGGTAGTTAAACCGGCTGAGAAACTGTGAGACATACTGCTTTTCTTGGTCCTTATAGGACATAGGGATCGTATGTAAACTAGTTGCTTCAAAAGGCCCACTAAGTGTAGTTTCAGACCAACTTCCTAGGTCTCCAGTTTTAACAATACGTTCTAGCTTAACTAAAGAGAATAATCCCGGTGATAAGAGTTTTGGATCTGGCTCTCGGAGCATTTTATACCCGATACAGGCCTCCACTCGCTCTGCCGTTGCTCCATCAACAAAGACGTAGCGACTACACGCACAGCTATTTTCCACCATGATTACTGCTCCATTGATCGCCGAAGACATCCTTAGCTATACGCAGGATTGCCTCCCGCTCTTCCTTGGCAGCTCGTGCAAGCAGAGCTTGCTCTAACGCGTACTCAATAGCGTTAGGTGCTCCACGGAACGCCAAGGAAAGCTTTGCCCACCGTACTAATGTCCGGGTAGACATGGTTACACTGAGCTGACCATCAGCTCCGTTTTCGCCAAGAAATAGCTTTCGGATCTGATTTGCGATCCGAACCATACCATTCCGTACATTCGCGGGGAGAGCTGGAGTGACGAGACTAAGGATGCAAAGTTCAGAAGCCTCGTCTGCATACCCAACCACAGTGAAACGATAGCGATCCATTGCTGCAATGTTTTGCATCATCACACCTTGGTACAAGCCCGACGCATCTCCGGAACCAGTTGAGTTTCCGGTAACGACAACACGAAACATCGGGTGTGGCTTAATGATCTCCCCTCCATTCTGGGTGATCACTAACGGACGTCCTTCCAAGACATCATTCAGCCCTGCTAACTCAGCAGGATCAGCCAAATCTACCTCATTAATGAGGAGAATATGGCCTTCTCGCATGGCAACAGCCAATGGGCCATACATGAACTGCATGACTGGAGGCTCCCCAGGTTTTTCCGCGATCAGTGCATGGTGCCCAATCAAGTCCGTCAGCTCCATCCGGCCATGGGCCGTTAGTTGCTGAACAGGCCAATTCAAGCGCCCTGCAATCTCAGTAATCCCTGAGGTTTTACCTGACCCCGTGGGGCCAGTAATAAACAAAGCGTCTCCCCCAGGCTCAGCGAGGTAAGCTAAAACCTCTCTCAACAACTGTTTGCGGAAGACATAGTATTTATTAATAGATGGGATGAAAGGATTAGAGCTATCAGCATAGCCAGTAGCTTTTACCCCCTTAGGGATATCCGGTAGACCGAAGATCTCTTGTACTGAAAATGTAGCCAGTGTTGACATAAGGTGTACTCCTGATAAGGGGGGTACACCAGCCCCAAGCGGGAGGTGTACCCGCATGGGTTAAGTGTTTACTGTTTATTTTTGGCGACCAGCTATCGCACTTTTCGCCCTCGGAGAGGACAAAATCTGTTTACTGATGATCAAAACCATAAGTAAACAGACTCTACGATAAAACCTCCGTAGCTTGTCTTAGAAAACACCTGCCTCCAGGCAATTTTTAAGACAAGCCACAGAGGCTGTGTCTTCTGTCACTATCAGTAGCTAGCGACAGAGACACCGAGGAGATACTTCTCCCCGATGTCGATAAACGAGCCACACGTTGGCACGTTACTACCATACAAGATGATCGCCTTTACGCAAGTAAGTAGGGATTTCAAGATAATCTAAATCTCGATCTTGCTCGATAATATTTTGAGTTTGTGGGAAAAACTCAACAACAGCCTTCGGCTGCTTCACAGCCTTAGCTGTTCGAGATTTGATGACGGCCTGTACGGACCGCATTGCGGTTATTGCATATTTGTTCATTAAGAACAAACCAAAGCGGTGGAACGTCTTCGTAAGGGCTGCAAAGGCCGTAACAAATACCTTTGCCCCAACACATAACGTACCAAAAGCCATAAGCATACACGCAATGAAAGTAAGGATATGCATGGTGTTACTCCTATAGATAGAAAATCCAGGAGCAACGCCCGATAGCCGGGGTATGCCCCCGGTGGGGTTAAGATATGCAGTAAGCATATAGGTAGATGCTGTTTGTTTTTGGAGACCAGCTATCTCACAGATAGTCGCGATGCGACTAAGATGTCCTAAATATAGCTCACATTTGTAGGTAGGAAAACGCTGTAAGTGACCATTTTGGGCACATTGGGATGTCTGAAAGACGATTAATAAGCCTTATTCTTTTTTATGCGTTTATCTTTACCTCAAAATTAGGAGTTATCCATATGGCAGAAGCAGTGGCAGTAACTGAAACCGGGAGTGAGCGAAGCAGCAACATCCACTCTAGACCTGTTTTCACTCAATCCTTAAAATTGAATAGCCTCCAAGCACAACGTGTCATGGATCGTAGCTTTTCTCGGGTATCAAATGCCCTGTTCTCCATTGATGTGATTCTACGCATTATCGGGGACCAAGCGGCTATTGATGAAGTTGAGCTCGTTATCCTGGAACATATCAGTAAAGTCAGTGATGACCTGGATCAAACCTCAGCTCAACTCAAAAAGTTGATGGCCGATAACGGTATTGATGAAATGCCTGGATATACCAATCCAAAAGAATACTCTATCGAGATCAACTCTCCCCAAGTCGCCCAGTTTGCACATATGATCCGTAAAATGGATGCACTCATGGGTGTGGTAGACACACTGTGGCTACACTCAATTTTAAATAGCAAACAACGTACTGATGCCAACTACCAATGGCAACAGCGATTTATCCGTCTGTCCGGTCGCATTATTGGTATTGAAAAACGGGCACGTATCTCAGCCCACTCGAAAGGGAAAGCGACCGAGGTAGAACAGGCCGCACCAGAAACTCAAGAAATGCCA
Organism: Edwardsiella anguillarum ET080813; assembly: GCF_000264765.2. Taxonomy (GTDB): domain Bacteria; phylum Pseudomonadota; class Gammaproteobacteria; order Enterobacterales; family Enterobacteriaceae; genus Edwardsiella; species Edwardsiella anguillarum. Next base: position 98,447 of record NZ_CP006665.1, on the reverse strand, counting down.
GAAGAAGACGGCCTATCTTGTGATGTTATCCAAGACAATATCGCCACAAAGATTTCTCTGGGCAAACCAACCTCCACCGCTGAACTACAGGAAAGTGTTGCATAGCAATGCTTGATGTTAAATCTCCATAAAAAGTCAAACTAACAATATAGCGCTTCACCAGGATTTGCCCCTCATTTGAGGGGCTTTTTTTATAGTTTACAGTTGCATTTTATAACTCTGTGATATTGTCTAAATACATTCGAAAAGGAGAGCAACATGAACAAAGTATTATTTGCATCGCTCACAGTCGCGATCGCCACCATCACCGGATGTGCATCCACAACCTACACACCTCCGGCACCTAAAGCAGACCATAGCCGAGCGTACAACCTTGCAGAGGCTGGTGGATTAGTTACTGGCATCAGAGATGCCAGCGTTCCTCGTGACACCTTAGAGCGCCTAACAGACACAAAAACTTTCGGTGCTGCATATGTATTAGCAGGATATGCCTCACCAACTCTTGGTATGACTAATTGGCAGGGAGGACTTGTTAATCTAGCAAACTGGGCCTTTGGCCCGAAGCAACAGGGTGCTCGCAATAGCCTTATCGCATGGATGCCAGCCAACGAAGCCAGCTCACCCTCAGTAGCCCGAGACAAATTAGTTTCACATGTGAAAACGTCCATTGCTGAAACACTAAACAATCTCAACGCAGATTTTGATGTATACGGTAAAGACGGGCGACTAACCTACTTCATCGCAAAGAAAGATTGGGGATGCCCTGATTTCACTGACAAAGGTAAAGCCCTTTCTGAGTTGTGCTCGATAGACGTACAAGTTATCGATCCACACAAAGGAGTAGCACCCTCCTTGATCAGCAGCTCTCCAAAAGAAATATGGGCTTTCACGTCGGAGGATGCCACTCAATACAACCGTATTGATTTAACCAATGGGACCAATGCCCATATGCCACAACAAATGATTTATGCAAATATTAGTAAGAAATTACCTAGCTGGGTGATCTTATACTTAGCGCCGAAAGGCGTAACCTTGGGTAATGGGGAGAAAATTGGATTTCCCTACATGTTAGAAAATGGGAAGCCTGAGTTTTTTGTTTACCCAAAATAAAAGCCACCAACACCAAATAGTAAAAGGCCGCATTGCGGCCTTTTATTTTAGATAGCCTTATCTATTTAGTCATCTTACCCAAACTATTCTTAGCCCCAGTATTAATATCCATATTATCTGTTACCTTTTTCCTAATCCCATCTACATCAAGGCCATCTAATCGCTCAATAGCTCTCTCTTGTGAGTTCTTTCTAGTTCCATCAATGTTAAAGTCATTCCCCGAACCAGTAATTGATTCGATATTTATATTTTGAGGATTAGGGAATTTACCATGTTGCTGTAAAATACCCAACCACTCGGTAAGGTCAACCTTGTCCCAATTGATTTTCCCGATATCTTCTAATGGAATACCATCACACTGTGGACTCTTCGCTGAACCAAATGTCATACCAAGCTGAGGCCTAACCTGCTCTTGAATAATACGAGAGAGCGGGGAATTAAAGCAACAGTATGCCTCACGCTCCTCAATACACTGGCCTAATATTTTAGTCTTACAGTAAGAACCAACATAAGTACAATTATCTAATGCTCTCTGAGCGTTCATTGTAAACTCATCTTCTTCACACTTCCAAATCATTTGAATCATTACCATACTGACTACATAGACCGTATAGATAGTCATAGCAGTGCTAAGCCACGTCGTTGCTGTTTGCATTAACTGCTCGGCAGCTTGTTTAGATGCCGCTGTGGCTGCTGTATTTGTCATTGCCGCATCTTGCCCAGTCGATTTTAGTATATCGACCATAACATCTTTTATTTTCCCCTTTATTTGATCAATGAATTGATCGACAAACTCTGTCATTGGTTTAGTAATAGCATCAACACTGCCAGATAAATTCTCAACATAACTAGTGAATGGTTTTGTCACCTCAGTCCAACCCTGCATAACCGGATCGCGAATTACTTGATAAGCCCCTTTAATAGGATTACCAGTGGATAAGCTCATGATCGAACCATCCAATTTAGGAACGGCCATAATCAAGTTTAGATAATCTGCCAGTGATATATTGCTCGGTTTTTCACAACAATCAGAAACGCCACCGACTGCAATTTTACACTCACCACTCTTTCCTCCAAATGCAGAGCAGACAACGTTCTCATCTCCAGTTGGCTTGCTATTACCATCCTGGCCGGTACATACCATATCCTGAGTCATGAACTGCGCAGCATTTAACAAAGCTGCGGCCTTAGCAAAATCAGTGCTCTGAGTTTTACTCAAATCAAGGCAATCATCTCCCATGCACCGAATGGGACCACCACAGTTATATTCGGTCTCCTTCTCTACATTCGGGACCTTTACATCCGATCCACAATCGTAAGTATCTTTAAAAACATAGCAAGTCCCAGACTGCCCTTTTGCTCCGTCAATACATTCTGAGCTTATAAATCCACATTTTGGATTATCCTCATATTTCTTACATGAGTTTAAATTACCACCATTATTTATAGGACAGTGTTTCTCTCCTTGAGGGTCAACCCAACAATCCATTTGCCCTTGATAATAATCCCAGTCAGCTTTTACATGTACTTTCTTGCAAAAGCGGCTAATGTCAGGCAAAGGTGATTCTGCCAAATGATTCTCACAAATACGAATACCGTTTATCTCAGTACACTTATCGGAACTAACATTAGGCATATCAATACATTCAATTGTTCCTTTAGCAAAACCATCTACAACTCCTTTTGCAGAGTTTAAGCACGACTGAGGAGTCCATGTATCTTTAGTCACGGTCTTAGATGGATCAAACCTAATTTTTATTCGTCCAAATCCCTCCCCTTCCCCTGCGACAGAGACACGGATTTTAAAAGTTACAACATCTCCAGGACTAACCTCTTTAAAGTATCGAGTGACATCTACATTTGGGTTTCGTTCCCAGCTAGTGTTTAACTCACAAGACCCTCCAGTTTCTGGTGGAAAATTATTATTAGGGCCTTGCCATACCTTCGTTTCAGATCCAGACTTACCTACCCAGACCTGCATATAATCGTCCCATTTCGCGTATTCTAAAGTAGCTGAGATAATAGCGTCGGGATTACTTACAATGACACGTGTAAACTCTTCATAAACTGAGCACCAACCACTCCAATAGTTATCTCCAATTCTACCAATCCATAGTTCTGTGCAGTCTGGCCCACAGGACTTAATGTTGTAAGGCCCATCATAATGCTTAACCACTGAGGCATCATAGTCATGTAATACCTCACAGTCAGCACTCTGATCCATGACTCGTTGGCAACGCTCATACTTGGGAACGTGAGCATTAAGAGTGCTATCTTTGATGATTGTATCAGAGGAACAATCACCAAACCCTCCAGCAATCAGATCCATATTTCCATAAATATCCTTACTTGTGTTAAGGATTGGATCATTTGAAAAATCAGGTCTTGAGCGATTAGCTGCATCAAGTAGCACTTTATAAGCAGCACCAGCAATGGAAGGGCTTCCACTATTAGCATCGCTCCATAAACTCCCTTGTGCATCGTTACCTTGTGAGTCCATATTAGGACTAGAGTCATATAATCCCTTGAGTGATTCAACACTCGGTTTTTTTCCATCAGGGAAAAACCCGCCAGCATTATTATTAGCAGAACTCGTCCCAGGGAAGAGCTCGTTCACGTTAAAACTTTCCTGCCCTCCCATATCAAACTTTCCATCTTTTATTGTAGGAAGTGTTATTTGTCCATTCTGAACACTACCTGATGATGACCTAAATGATTCAGCCATACTATTCCCCAAGTTTTGAGCATCCCGACCAACTTGAGAAATATCGCTATTTGCGTATCCATGAACAGGCAGAAACGATGTGGTAACAGCCAGAATGGTCGCCATTGCTTTATAAGCTATACATTGAACATTCATAATGCATCTCCATTATCGGTTGCAGCAGTCGTTCCATCGCCAAATCGTATAAATTGGATCTTGCCCAATAGCAGGTATCGTTTTTGCTAATCCCCATGTTAATGCAGACTCACCAACAACATGGGATGAATCTGTCTCAGGAACTGGATACAGCAAGGTAAACTTATATTGAGTTTTAGGCAGTGTGGGGCTAATGACACCTCTACACATTGCATCTGACCCCATCGTTTTCCATGCTAATCCTCTACGATGGAGAGCGGCTAAAACCCGAGTGCTTAAAAGGGAACTATCTCTCAATACTCCTTTCCCTCCATTCTGATTGCCGCTAAGAGGATACAGAGCCCCCCATGACCCAGCGCACCAGAAAAGCTCTTTCAAAGGTTTTCCGGCTGTAGATGAGATAGCATCTGCGGTACATGCCATCGCAGCTACAGGATTCGCAACTAACGCCGCCTCAGGATTTGTGAAAAAGGCAAGCTCATCATTATTCCATGTCGGATCAAGCTCAGATAAATACATAATATCCAAATCCATATACCCATCAGGATTACATGCTTGTTTCACAAAAAGATCTAACATGGATAGCAATGGAAATGCATAGTAGTGATAGTGCATAAATGATCCATCACCTCCATCCATATCCCCCTCTCCATGATGTCCTTGATTTGTTCGATCGAAAGGAAACCTCATGCCATTTAACACAGATGAGCATCCTGGAACTCTCTGGAACTCGATTAGCCTAGCGGGCTCCCACATCGATGTAGTCACACCTGGTCGCGGAACGCCAAGATTATCATTGCACAAGCAAAGTGGGTTTTTTGCCGCATCATCAGGATAGTTACCACCGGGACCACTGATTGGAACACCAGCTATTTTTATTGGGAAAATGCAACTCCAACATATATCTGTAATTAATTTTCCACTAATTACATTTGCGTTTTGGCATCCAGGCTCTGCTATCGAAGCACCGCTCCATGCCAGCGCCAAAAAACCAATATATCGAACAATATGCTTAATCATACTTGAGCCTTTAATTTATTTGACTGACCGCTGATGGTCTCAGGCTCAGCATGATAAAAACCCTGCTGCCAGCAAAGACCAAGTAACTTGGCACGGTTCATTAAAGCTGACGACTCAACGCACTCAACAATAATGGCTACTTTATTTTTGATACAGTGATGAATAGCGTGGTTGTCAATAAGAGAGTCAAGTTGTCTTGCATCAAACTTACAGTAGTGCCATCCATAGTTACATAGTCTCTCAAAAGATGAGTTTATTTTCCCATAATCATCTAATGCTAACTTAACCCCAATCGCCGCTAGTTCTCTCCATCGGGCGGATAGAGACGCATCAGTAACCTCTTCCGTAATTTCCACAACGATATGACTAGTTTGCTTTAAGAGAGACTCTATGATTTTCACCCAAGAGTTAAACAGTATATCTGAGCTCAGTGTTTGCTCAGATACGTTGATAAAAAGCGCACCGTGTTTCATGCATACATGAATATTATCCCTTATAAATAAAGCCATCCTAAAGTCAACCTCAGCCCAATTAGGTTTCACTATCATACTGGATGGCGAAACAATCCCGCCATGGACATGCCATCGAGCAAGAGCCTCAGCAGCAACAAAATCACCAGATACAATATCCTTTATTAGTTGTAAGGATGGCTCAAATTTCATTCCCCTCCCTCCCCAACCTCAAATAGTTCGCGCACTATAAACTTCCCCCCCTTGGCTGTGATCACACTAGGGGTATACTCCAACTCAAACCTAGAGATTAAGTCAGGTGTAAGAAGATAAATCGGAGCATCAAAATGGTCTGAGATTTTCTTGTAAGAGTCCCAACCACTATCCCTATCAAGGATAGTGGCAATATATGTTAATCTCTGGACACCTGGCTCACGTCTTATTTCAGGAAGTTTCTTTGACAATAACTCAAGTTGATTTTTGTTTAATGGATCGAAAACAATTACAGCTTGAGTAAATGGTCTTGTCCCCGGCTTGCATATAGAAGAATTACATAAAGGGTTAACCACTGTACCAGCATGGGCTAAAACCGTACCATCTTGCGTAGTGATATCTTTAGTCACAACAACACTAGGATCAATTTCTCTTACCCTAGCCCGTGTAGCTGTAGGTAATTCACTAAACTTCTGCTTAGTCCAAAACCTTGCTACAGCTTCCTTCTTCTTCTCATTCCAATCAATCTTAGCTAAGCGTTGCTTTGCCACATCAATAAGATCTGGCTCACTAATACTCTCTGTAGGCCCTTTTACTCCTAGATCACCAGACTCCCCTGATTTCACTTCTCGTGCAAGCCATGTGGGATCTGATAGGCCAGATACTTGTGCAACTGCTATGGGAGTCTCCCCTGGTAAGGGCTCATCCTCCAGCATAACAATCGTCGGTACTACAGTGACATTGTACATTCTGAACAACATTGGATTGATAATGATATTTGGTACTGGATTTTTCTTTGCAGCCAAAGCTTGAATTGCCTGAATTCCTTGTCCTAGAGTCATCCCCTCAGGGATGCCACGAAAAACCACTACCGCATCTGGGTGCCCAGATACAGATGTGAGAATGTCATTTACCCCCTGCTCTCCTAATGAGTTAGACGTAAAAACCAATGTCTTATGATCAGTATAAATTCCTTTTTCAGCTTGTTTTCTCCGCATCTCTTGCATTGTTGGATTGCTTGATTGAAGCTCTTTAAGGAATTTTTTTGCTTCGATCTGAGCTGAATCCATATGCTTGTTCATTAGCATGGATGACATATCCATCTCTTGCGCTTTCTGGGTCAGTAGTTTTCCCTGCTCTATTAGAGATTTATCTTGGACTGACAGTAAGGAGTCCTGTGCAGTAACACCACAAGAAAATGAAAACACTACTGCCGTTAGAATCAACTTAGAATAATGGATATGCTCGGCCAATAATTTGATCATTTTTTACAGTTCCCCAATAGCGCGAATCGAAGCTGAACGGACTCTTGCCCATAAACCAGTAAGAGCCATCACTTAGCTTGGCTTTACCATAAAAGCTGCTTTCCTGCCTTTGTAAGCGCTTTGCAAGCTGTAGTCCCTCACCGACAACATCCCCATTTACTTTGATTAGCCAGTCATCGTTGATTTCAACTATATCTCCTGGCATACCGGATAGTATCTTGATCATGCGAGTACCATCTTTATAGAATGGCTCCATGTTTTTCGCATGGAAGGCATACACAGCCCCTCTTTCCATTTCTTTATCTTGAAGATCTACCAGAAAAAAAGTATACCCAGGCAGACATTTTTCCTTCTGCGGGTCAATCCCAATACGATAACGATTAGCAAACATAGATCCAGCTAGAAGAATAGCGACAATCACTATCCCAGCCTTTAGGGAAAAATATACCCATGGCTCCTTTTTCACAAAAAATCTTTCTAGCCATCGACTCATTACTTCAATGCCTCATCAGGAAGATACACATCTCTTGGTGCTCCAACGACGCTGCTAGAGTCAAGAACCAAATACCCTGCATCTTTCAACTTCACTATCGCATTATTGGTTTTAACCATTAGCTGCTCCACTTCCTCCTGAGAAGCTCCCGCAGGATACGATGATGCTAACTTAGCAAAATCCACAATTACAATTGGAGGGCTTTGATTTAAACGATCATTTATAGCAGTAATTTGCTTATCCATAATATAATTACTGCCAAGTAATCCACCAGCAGAGCCTAAAACAGATGCGATTAAGATGGTTTTAATATCCATGATAACTCCTCCTATGTTTTATTGCCGACGATCGCGCATTACAGCTTTAATTGCATCCGGGATGCTAAACCCATCTTTCACATACTGATCGATAGCATTCACATCTACAGGATCTGTTGAATAAAGTAACTTTTGGAAATCACCAACTATGAGTCGGCCAATACCCATACCGGATTTCGATTTAATGAATATCTCTGAGTAAACACCTTGAATAGTATGGACCGTTTTAAGAGAGTGGAAGCCACCATCAGAAAGAGTTAATCGACCACTACGTTTTACTGACTCAATGGTCTCCTCTGTCTGACCAAGTAAATACATGCTAGCAGAGTTTTCTGCAATTGCTCGGCCAACAGCATTCTCATAAAGGTCATTGATTGACTGTGTTGCGATAACAACAGAACCACCATATTTACGGAACTTACGGTATGCATGTTCCATAAATACAGAAACCTCCCCTTCTTTTAAGAGATCCCATGCCTCATCGACAATGACAACTTTTTTCCGGTTACGCTCTCCGAGGAAAACCTCTTGTTGAATCTGGTAAATCAACTGGAGTAATACAACTTGACGCAAATGTTTACGACCTTGAAGCTCATCAAGCTCTAATACTGTGAATTGATTTTGAAAACTAACGTTATTTTTATGCGAAAAATATTTCCCATAGCTACCTTGCGATGTAAATGCATAAAGCTGTTGACCGACATCTTTCAGACGCTGATCATTGTCCTCCTCTAGGCAGCGTTCAGCGATATCATCCACCTTCATTTCCGTGCCTTTTTCTTCCCAGATATTGGCTAGCACTTGTTTTAATGCAGAGATCTGCCACTCACCTAATAGACCTTTGGCTGATGCCATTGCACAAACAAGGCTCACAATGGCATCCTCTTCATCTTCATAATTCTGTATAAGCTCAAATGGGTTAATACATACATGAGTCCCTTCTTCAAAATGAACAAAGTCACCCTTTAACATTTCTGCTAGTTTTTGATACGATTTACCTGCATCAATAACCCATACTTGAGCACCCTCTGATAAGTATGAAAATATCAACTCATTAGTTAAAAATGACTTACCAGACCCTGATTCAGCAGCAATCACCAAATTTTTATTGGTGTTACTATCATGCAAGGAGAGGCTCATGAGCTGACCGTTACGAGAAATCAGTGCGGCATGGAACGTCCCACTTCCCTTCCATTCACCAAAAATAGGTAACAGAACTGCCGCTTGTTCAGTGCTCATTGTTTTATATCGAAACAGATCTCGAATAGCATCCCGGTCGGTACAGAATGGAAGGCAATTAATAAACATAGGGAGAGCTATGAACTTATCTTCCATCAGCACGAATCTAGACTCGCGCCAAATACTCCTAGCGGCCATTGCAGCGGCCTCAACGCGATCTTTTGTAGGTGCAAAAATAACCACTGAATAAGATATTTTTATTGGCTTTGCGCCATCCTTCATCGAGTCATAGAGAGTATCAAAGCTATCTTTTTTATCTGCTAAAACAGGAATAAACTTGAGCATAGGACCATAGGCCTGATTTACAATGAATTGTCGCTTACGCTCTAAGCTACTCCGTGTCTTTTCAACATCAGGGAAAAATATATTAGTCACTACCATGTAGTTTTCTTTGATGTTGCTGTTACTGCCGCTAAGATCGCCAACATAACTCAAAGCATCACCAAAATAGCATGACTGCGGCATTTTCTTTGCTGACAACACCTTTACATGATAATCGCCCAGGCGAATCCCTTTCTTGCTAACCTCTAAATCCGTTCCATAGTCAAGCAACTGCTCACAAATCGGCCTATCCGTTTCCCAACAAACAGAATCACTCCGCCATGCAGCATCAGGCCCCCAGTTAAGGATTGTATTCATGATGCGGATATAATGTCCGGCAGTCATAACTCTAGGTGCGAGTTCCACAGTTTGTAGTGAAGACAGAACTTTCGTATGTAGTTGAGATACATCTCTCAACTCATTTTCTGTTGGCGTATTCCCACTAATGGGAATTTTGCACGTAATGAACAATTTTAAATCTTGAATGATACCATTGTCATAAACACCTTTATTGGTTCTTGCTATAAGCCTATCTGCTGTATGCTGCTGTAAAAAATCAACTCGTTCGTTTATAACAGATGTCAGCAATTCATGACGAAAACCATCACGTAACCCCAGCATCCGATACATCTCTTGATTAATATCTGGGGAACGGAAAAGGATAATCTGGAGGGTTGTTTTTGATGGGAATTCCTGGTTTAAAAAACCATTCACCCTCTCTTGGATTTTTTCATCTGCGCCACTTAAAGGCTCACAAAGAAAACCAAAACCAAGACTTAAATCATCCATTAAGAAGATATGGCTCTCTTCATCATATGCTAGGACAGGAACAATACCTGCGGCTCTCATATGATCATGAATAATAGAATCCTCAAGTTTCTTCTTGATAGTTACTATCATTGCTTACTCTCCAACCAAGCTTTAAGATTTTGAGGTCTGCCTTTGCTGATTCGGCCATCTTGAGCCACAATAAATGGAACTCCTTCTATCCCAATAAGGTGGGCAGTAAGTAAGGTTTGATCATACTGACCTGGATCGCAGGGAGTTTTTACCGCAAGAGATTCGAGAGCGTTCGACTGTAGGGCCCCCAGGACTTTATCTTTATCTTTTGCACAATACATTGCCTTCGCTAACCGATTAGACTCATCGCCAAGGGCAGGTATCACTATAATTTTGAAGGTGTACTCATCCTCCAATGACTTTGCTTCATCAATTAACTTGCGGCACACATCACAACGAGGATCAGTAAAAATGACGACTTCTTTCTTACCATGTCCCATAGAGACAGTATTCAATGTATCAACATCCATTCCAAAATTTTTAAAATGGATACGTTCAGCCACGTCCTGTAACTCAGAGATTGTACTAAGAGGCTTTTTGCTCCATAAATCGTAAAGCTGTCCTGAGATGACAAACCTTCCGTTATCGGATAGGAACACGATCTGTCCATCACTATCTACGGCTTTCATCCCTTTAATTGGAAGTGTGATAATACTGTCAATTTTCGCTGCCCTGGGATCGGTGATTTCCAGCTTTGATGAAGCGTTGGCAAAAGTAATAGCTCCAAGTGCTATCACTAATCCAAGTAACTTGGTTCGCATATCTATCCCCTAGAATTGGACTCCCGAATGCTTGCAGTGTATCTGGGAGGCGGGAATAACTTCGCCTCTGTAAGCGCCCAATTTGGACAACTTTAGCGTGATTTAAAAAAAAGCCCGGAATTGCTCCGGGCCTTATCGAGACAGGATGTACGAGAGATGCTTAGTTCATAGTAGCGGTTTCAGACCGGCCACCAGAGTCATCAACACCAACAACAGAGATCGTTGGTATGCTCTTGTTTGCCCCTTTACTAATAGTAACGCGATCAGAACGGATGCTCTGTAGCTCCCCCCCAATAGTCCACTCATACGACTTCATACGCCCATCTGTATCCTCACAGTTTGCGTAGACTATCCATGAGCCGATAGTTTCCTTAGAGGTAAGGTTACACGTAGGCAGCTTGTTCTCTGCAACAGTGATCTTCACCTCCCCCTCAGCCTCATGCCCCATTTCTGAGTTGATTTTGAGTTTGATACTATGCTCACCGGCACCCAACGTGGCTCGACCATAATACCCAGTTCCATCGAGATCCTTACCATCAACCGAGTAGGTTCGAGCTGCAATACGATCACGAGGATGTCCGCCAGAAATGTATGGTCGCAACAATACATCGAACGGCTCTCGTTGATACTTATTCGAACCGGAGTATTGCAGATCTATGGAGTAGGGTTTGGCCTGTCCAATAGTCAGTGGCTGTTCGATGACTGTCTCATGACCACGGGAATCACGCACAGTTACCTTGATCGTATAGTCACCCGGATTATTAATCACAAACACCCTAGCTGTATCTTGCTTCTGCTCCTGGACCGTCACACCTTGCGGCAACTCCCATTCATATGAGGGCTCTTCCAACTTACCATTGAAAGCAATTGCCCTCACCGAAGCGCTAACAGTCGCCGGAGCGACATCTGCATTTCTACGAATCTGCATCGCAAAGTGCGGCCAGACATACTGCCAGGTACGAGAATGCAAGCTATATGTAGCTTCGGCTCCTTGGTCACGGAATCCCTCAATCCAAGTCGTGTACTTCGTCTCGACAGACTGATTTAAGTCAGCCTCGACTGGTACATACTCTGCCGTATCACCTTCAACGATCGCCCCATTAGGTAATGTGAAGAACCCTTTAACCGTCACATCCATCCCACGATAGGGTAAGCTGGTTTCTGCTTTAAAGGTGTACTTTTTCCCTATCTCGATAGTTTTTGGCCCTTTGATGTAAGGGCGCGGCGGTTTGATTGCTCGAAAATCTACACCGACCTTCGCTACCTCATATGCATACCCATCGTCAGCCGGAGCCTGATCCGAACGGACTCGTGCCCACACGCGGTATCGAGTCTCCTCATTACTAGAAAGAGTGAGGCTGTTTCCGGTATGGGTATAGGTTTTACCGCCATCAGTGGACCACTCAATTACAGTATGATCTCCTGTGATAACCTCTTTGTTTAACGTCAGGTTTGCAGTGTACTTACCCTCACTACCGACAAAGAGAGCCGTTGGGCCAGTGACAGTAATGTCCGGTTTGTCATAAGCAACAACACTAACCGTCTCCGTATACTTCTCTGCTCCAGAGTTAACGTTAATGACTTTCGCACGTACCTTATAATTCCCTTTATCGAAAGTTTTTACTAACTGGTACTTATATCGTTCTTCCGGAACAAACTTCTCCCATGACTTGCCATCATCACCACTGGTTTCCCATTCAACCCGTCCTGTCGCCCGAAGGTCTTGACGATCAGCAAGAGCCAACTTGAACACAGCAGTAAAGGGTGCTTTACCAGATAATTTTCTAGCTTGGATGTCAGCACCAATAGCTCCACCACGTAATACTGTCAGGAACGCGGGTCTACTTGACGTCTCGACACGGCTATACCCCTCGATAGGGCTATCCAGCACAGCCTCAGCAACAATCCGCACAGAAGATGTGTCCACCTTAGACAGGTCTACCGCGAACTGCGCTTCACCATTGGGTGCTTCTGCATAATCAGTGAGAGGGACCACTTCGTTATAGGCTTTTTGTTGGATCAACCTAACTTTCCATACGCCCATCGTATTCGCATCATACTTAGCCGTAGGCTTGTACTGATCTCGGATTTGTACGCGAACAGGCAGGGCCTGAGTATCCAAGGCCGTATCACCCTCGACCTCAACGACCGGCTTAACTCCATCAGAGGGCACTGAGATCGCTCTATAGACAGCTTCGGCTTTAACGTCAGGAACTCTCGTATAGGATGCCTTAACCTTGTAAGCGGTCTCCTCCCATAATGCACGATCATCTGTATTGATACGACGATATACAGTATTCGTAGCCCCCCACCCTGGGGCAAATGACTCTGACTCTAAGACACCGTTATTACGTGAAATCTCAATGTTCAGATCAGCCTTCTCTGAACTAATAACGGCATCCCCCAAATAGCTGCCAGCCATAGGAACCATGTAGATGTTGTCTTTAAAATTGTATTTTGAAGACAGAGCAATAGTAGGTGTTGGGGGGTCAATAGCCTCAATATTGAAGCTCTCATCATTCAACGTAACTCGCGTCCCATTACGAGTAAAAATGCTTACCCTCCAATCTAATGGGTGTGGCCCGTTCTCAGAGAGACTTCCAGAAAGGAATGGTGATTCAGAATATTGGTCTTGAACTAAACCATTAGGGATCTGCTTCCATTCAAAGAGGCAGATACGGCTCGCACTCCCAATTGGTTTATTGGCGGCCTCTTTCTTGGCTCGCTCAGCAGTAAGAGTTAGCTGACAATCAGGCCCTTTATTCTGCTTGAGGTTGACAGAGAAATCCTCGATAACACGATTGACTTGGGCGATATCCTCACGAGGAGCGAACCCTACAGCACCATATGCACTAGTTACGGACAGGGATTTAGAGCCTGAGCCAACCTTAACTTTAGAACCGTCACCATTGAACAAATATAGGCTATATTCAACGGGTTGTTCGCCAATACTCACAGCCTGTCCCACTAGCCCAGCGACCTTTAAGCCTTCACTATCAGAGGTGCTTTGCTCTACCTCATCTGGAGTTCTATCCCATTGCAGCAAACATACAGGATCTCGAATTGGATCGGCTGCTCTTGCCTCGCTTTCTTTCGTAGTAAAACGACAGGCGACTCCCGTATCCGGAACCGCAGATATCTTCACGGGATCGATAACCTGGCGAACCGACCATGACTCAGCAGATAATTTCGCGGCCCCCTTCCAAGTGTTGATATCTACAACCAGAATCGGAGAGTTTGGCGCAGAAGTCATGACTAGTAAGCTGGAACTACCGACTATATCAGGCACTGCGGGTTTAACAGGAATACTCAATCGCCCTTTGGAGGCGCTGAAATCGTGTTGGCTCATAATGCCCATCGTCTGCCCTGGCTGGATACTAACTCCATTCACAACAAGGGGGACTTTTGCATCAGAGCGCAATGTTGCGAAGACATCATAGGACCCACTAACAATGTTACCATCACTCAATGTTAATGGCTGGGTCTCCAATATTCGGCTGCCATCAGTATGAGTAAATTCATACGTGACCGCTGGAATCATGACCTTTCCATCCATGCCATCAGCTAGAGTTACTTGGCGTGGTTTATAGGCGAGTGTCACAGCCTTAGCCACCGAGTTACCCTGAGCATCTTTACCTTTGATTGTCAGGGTATATGACTCCCCCTCTTTGAGAGAGGGGAACATCACCGGATACTCTAAACGGAACTGCCCCCTTGCCTCCTCACGCCATGACAACTGAACTGTCTCTTTAGCCGGACCGCCAACAAGAGATATCGACTCTAACTTGGGAGATGGATCAATTGCATCGACTAAAGTAACGACAACATCATCTAAGCTCTGGATATTAGCACCATTGGCTACACTGATAGCCATTGTGGGTGGTGTTCTGTCAGAAGTCAGTTGGAACATTGGCTGACGAGTAAGCGGCCCATGCATCTCCTCTGCGGCAGCAACTAAGTTAAATTGCCCTTCGGGTAATGTTTTAAGATCCCACTGGTAGGTGTAATTTTCCCAGTTATCAGAAAGCAATCCCCCGACTGGTGATAGACGGTTTCCTTTGTCGTCCTCGATCCAAGCCCCTCTTAATCGAAGCCTATCAAAAAAGGAACCTCGACCGGCCTGATTTACGAACAGAGTAAATACCTTACTCTCTGGATCATATTTTTGAGTTAGTTGAGGGTAATACTGATCGTTCCAGTTTACCTCTGCCCACATCGGGTTAGAGCGCAATGACTCGTCAGCATTAAATACAGTGACATTATCATGCACATAGCCACTAGTTCCCTTAGCCATCGTAAAACTATTAGCAATGATACAGTGATCTTGCCCTGCGGGAATCTCACAAGTCCCCCGATGAACGGCCTTTTGCAGATAAGGCCGGGGCTCCACCTTAACTTTCATTGCACTAACTGTTACTGGAAGAACATCATTCTTCACCCAGTAACGGTGCATAGTTGACCATCCAATATCGCTGTAGTTGTAATCTACACCAAGAAGCCTCGGGCTTTTTGGCGCAGATGGAGCAAGGCTCAAATTATATGAGATATATGATCCACCCCATTCACCGAAGTTCACCCAACGCCAATAGTTACCATCGGTATTTCCATAGGATGCAGTTGTGACAAGATAAACGTAGTTGCTATCCTCCCCAACCTTTGTCATCTCACCAAGAGAGTTCACCATGTTAAGGCCCCCCTCTCGATACTCATGCCAGTTATTACGAGGGATTCGCCATGCTAGCTTGATAGGGTTAGTTTTAGAGACCATTCCACTAACGTATGGGACAAAACTCTGTAACCCTGGGCCTAAGCTACTCGTACTATCAGGATCGAATACCCCAAATGGAGTGGAGGGGGCATTCACAACGTTATCAAACATCACCTGCTGGCGAGGAGATACATAGATATTCCCTGCACTATCCACGACCTCGAATTGAAGGTTGAAGACCTCATCAAGATCAGTGCTCGGGAAAAAACCATCCTCAAAAAATAGCCGCGCCTGTTTGTTAGCGGCATCGTAGTCCATCGCCTCATCTTTATGGATAGAACCGTCCTGACGGTACAGTTTTACATGTACACTCTTTATCGGCGAATCATCAGAAATACCTGTCATCACGAAAGAGTTTCTCTCAGCGCCACCTCTCCCTAGTTTCCAAACACTTCCGCTATTAACTTGGCCGAACGTGTTATAAACAGGGGAGACTGAGCTAATGGTTGGTGAAGAGGTATCAACTGAAAAAGGGTACTCGTCGCTCTGAACACTAGAGTTATCTGAGGCAATGATTTCAGCTTTGAGTCTATATACTCCCGCTGGTGGAGCTGGTAGTTGAAGCTCCGCACCATAGTAAGACTTACCACCGACAGTGATACGGTCTGTAGCCCCTAAGAGATGGCTCGTCTGTGTGGAAAGCACTGAGCCATCAGGCTTTAGTACCGATATCCTGACTTTTCTATCAATACCAGCACTTAGTGAAAATGACACATTATCCATCGGATTGGCGTAGTTCGCATTCGCGGACAGAGATCGTTGCGTTCCATCTGGAGCCCGGAAGGTATATTCAAGCAGCTCTGCATCAGCAGTCCCAACGGACAGAACTGCGATTGTGCCCAGTAAAGCTGAAATTTTAGGCTTTAATCTGATCATCACATTCTCCATTTATCTAGGGTTACAAGAACCCAATGCTGGAGATTAATGGATAAGACGCAAAAACATGGGATGTGTAACTGCCCTTTTTGAGAACATTCGCTATATGTATGAATATTTTTCAGAATGGGAGCAGATATATAAAAGGGCAGCGTTTCCGCTACCCTTTCAATCTAGATCTAGAGGGGGATAGAACCTTAAATTACCAGGCCATTAGTGATATGGACAACCGCAGGGATCACCTTTTCTGCATGTTCTAACGTAGCAGACATCATAGACTCGACGACGGTTGGAGCGTTATACAGGCCCATACCACCACCGATCCCCATAGCAAAAGCCATCAGAGACTGACGGGCGATCCCCCCGACAATCCCTACCAAAATGATGGCACCAGCGACAATTCGACCCAACGTACCTTGAGTCCAATCTTTAAGAGTTGTCCAGACTTCATCAAACTCTGTACCACCGGTCCCTGCATGTGCCTGGACAGATACGAATAAAATAGCTAATGCCGCTACTGCTAAAGAGAAGAGGAAGACTTGTTTTTTCTTTTCAACACATAACAGCTCATTAAAGTTCATCAGTTACATCTCCTTGATGGCTTATTTCAGTTCAGACTTCGATTCATTTTTTACCGTTTGCAACGGTCTCAACACTGGTTCTGTTTGAGGTGTACCATCACCGATAACCCATCGGCGAGGCTCAATCTCTGTATAAACGTATCCTGTAACAATGAGATCGCCATTTGTATCTTCCCACGGAGCAACCCAAATCCTCATAACCTGTGCAGGTGTACGAATTGGAATTGGCCGATCCGGAAGTCGGGGAGCGACATACGTGTCAATAACAGGATCTCCAGATTTAGCTGAGCTCGCAGAAACGTTGGAGGACCCCTTACTATTCGCTTTAGGTTCACCCTCCTCTTGCTTCATTGGACGTGGGACATTTCCATCATTGGTAGAGGCGTACACATCTCGTGCTGACATACACTGGACACCATTTGGCATCCCAGGGCAGCCATACTCGTCACTACCAATGCTGAAAGCCGAGCATCCTGCTAACATAGACAGAGCTGCTACGGCTCCCAACATCTTCAAACATCTTACTGTTTGTTTATGTGAAGCACCGCCTCTAGAAAAGCCCATTTTGGTCAAACAAATCATTTTTTCTTGCCCCCTGTCGAACGGATTTGCAGCTTGGTCCCTTTTGTTACGATCACATCAATTTGACGACCGGCATCAACTTCAATAACTGGGAAAATACCCTCAGCCATGTCGATATAGAATTGAGCAATACGATCTAGGGCTTTACTCGCACCTTTAACAGCAGCCCCCTGCAACATCTGGTTTGAGAAAACAGACTGATATTGAGTATTTGTGCCAGGATTAGTGTTAATAACTGGGACCGGATTAATGTCAAAAGCATCGGAGACACCACCTAAAAAACCAGCCATTAAACTCTTCGCAATAATCTGCCCTTGCTTAGATACGACGCGCCCACGAACACCAGCCTTGCCATCCTCCCCCACAGCATAAGAATCTAGTTTTGCCTCAATTACACCACCGTCATCACGGACACACGAGAATGTTTCACCCCGTAAGTAAGCCCGCTCCGAGCTAAGATCACCATATCCAGAAATAACCAAAAAACACTCTCGAACATCTGCCCGAAAACGGTTTGGCAGAATAGCCTCTTTCTGAATACGCATAGTTGATGGGAAGGGATCTCGTCTAGCACCTTGAGATGTTGGTGCATCCATACCATTTATCAGAACACCAGTCAGAATGGAGCCTGATGGTAAATAAATCGAATCTCCTTCCTTTTCCTCTTTCTCTTCTATAACCGGTGATTTCTGTGAGTAGGTAACAATCTGTATTCCCGATGACTTGTTTACATTACGATTCTCATCTTTGCCCATAGATGGAGCAATACCTTTGGAGTCTGGTAAGGGAGCATCCCGGAAGAAAGCTGCCGGGTCTTTATAGTCTGGAGTCTTATCAAGAAAAGAAGCATTACCACCATCTACTGATGCCACTGAACGAGAGGCATTAGATGGTGCAGAAGCCTGTCCTTTATCACCTTTTTGGACCAGCTTTTCTAATTCAATATTGGTTTTCAGTAGGCGATCAACATCTTCTCGTAAGCGCCCGATCTCTTGATTTTCATTAGCGGTCTCTGATGGCCCTTTATTTTTACTCCCTTCCCTTTTAAGACGCTCAATCTCTCTTTTTAACTCAGCATTTTGGCGCTCAACCATCTTCACATCAGCAGAAAGAGAGTCAATTCCGATATCGCGAGTATTCTTATCTGTAAGAACATGCTTGATCGTATCTTGGCGACCACGCTTCTCCTCTTTCTGTTGTCCACCGGAAAACAGCGATATGATGGCAAAAAGTGCCGCAACACTACCAACGATCATTAAGATGCGTTTCTTCTTGGGGTCAAGTTCAACCCAAAACTTAGTGGCCGCCGTCTTGATCATTGGACACCTCCTAAAAGAGAAGGTCGCTTAGATGTTGGAGCCGTGCCTCTTAATTGTTTCTTCGCTACATAAATCTCAGTTTTCTGCCCCGGTTCTAATACGTTGTAAGGCCAAGAGGTCACAGCCGCGACATCCCACCCTCCACACATGGCCTCTTTAATTTCTATAGGTTGATTTGCAACATTTTCAGCCACCCCAATGAAAACATTCAAATGGTGTCCCATCACATACTGCCCTTTGCTAAAATCCACACGGACTCCAGGTTGGGCGCAACTTGGCGTACTTATGCCTGATGGGATACGATTAATTGTGTACCCTTGGGGAATCTCACCCAAAGCTATCTTTCGAAATACAGTACGAACAGTCTCGACATAAGGCTGGCTTGTTTCCCAAGTCTCAGCCTTAGAGTTTCCAAAGGAGCTACCGATCCCCATACCATTACTGCTATCAAGCTTGAGGAAAACCTCTCTAGGTGGAATTCGACGAGGAACCATCGTTAAGCTCAGAGATTGTGCTTCTGATCCTTTCTCAGTAATAAAGGCTGTTACCGGACTCTCTTTATCAGTCGCAACATAAACCACATTCTCTTTTATGCAGATTTCTCCACATTGCCCATTTTCGTTAGAGCCGCTTAAAGATGTTGAGACAACCTCTGGATTACTAAATGGCGTAACGATCCGATTTGGATGACCAATTGCTATTGGGATGATTTGATTTACGCCAGGCTTCATTGTCAGCAATGCGCTTTCGTTCATCCTTATAGTCATCCTTGAGCTTTGCCCAGTCATTACCGGCGCAGGAACATTTTTTTTCATTACACTCTCAGGAACCACAGGAATATCATCGGTGGCATAAACCAACGATGTCGCAAATGCCAATGGCAAAACCAGTAGCAATGAACACTTAACGTTGTTACTCATGAGATCTCCTGCTTTCCTCTTTACGCTTCATCTGCTCTAAAACTTTTTCAGTACGTGGTTTCCCTATATAGGTATCAATAAAATCTAACAAAGGTGCATAGTTGGATATTTTTATAATGAATTCATAAGTTCTCTCACTACGTTCTTCTGTTGAAGACGCACCTTTCGTGTAGGAGTAACCATATACAAATACCTTGTCACTATTAAGCTCATACTCCACCGTCCGAGGTTCAAATCGGATTGAAACTCGGTCATTTTTAATCTGGCGAGATTGCATCTCAATAGCATCAATCACATCTTGATAGATGCGAGGAGAGAGGAAAGGCCGAACTCGCTCAGTAATAAAACCTACAGTCCCTGGTGTCACATTTCCAAACAACTGGGCAAAAGCGAATCCCCAAGCCTCTTTATAAGACTGAGATGAGTTGTTTTTTGTTACTAATGCTTCTTCTGTAAGAGTAAATGGTTGGATTGCAATAATTGTTTCTTTACGAAAAATCAAAACAACCAATAAAATAATGATAATAATCAATCCACTTTGAAAAATACGGCCCCATTTATTTTCTGTCTGGAGCCCCTCCCAAGTTTTGAGGTATTTTTTATAATTCACGGTAAATACCTCCGAACATATGGATTCTTCATGGATTTAGCTTTTGTCATAATAAATCCAGCCCAATAAATCATATGAAGGAGATAGCCATCAGGATGGTTATCTCTAAATCTACGATAAAGATTAGTGATACCCACACCAATCAAGAAGCAGACCAAAGCCTTACCGATGACCACACCTATCGTTAACCCCAGTATCATTGGGACTAATTCATCAGCACTCCACAAAAGCAAATGCGGTGGCTCATCAATCCAGCCAGGTATTTTTGTAGGTTTCATATCAGCCCTCATTATCCCTAGTGAAGACCATTTTCATTCAATAGCATTGATTTTTTGCCACGGCTTCGCGCCCTTTTCGGGCACTTACAGCAACGAATAAAAAAGGTGGCGAAAACGCCACCTGCCTTGATCTCTAGGGAATTTTCACATGTGAAACACAGGGACCTCTCTGAGCATAGCTAGAAGTCCCTTTCACATGTGAAATACCAGTCATATCCCCTATGCCATCTACACCCCCCAAAACACCGCATAGCTCCACGCTCTGACCATAGCAACTTTCACATGTGAAACATCAGAATGAGCTCTAACTCAAGTAGCTGGTGGCAGAGCATTACCCCTGACAACGCCCTAGGCTCAGTTCCAGAGGCCTCTCCAAGTTAGATGCACCCAATTAACTGGATTACCGCAGTCAACAGCCGACTCAGCAACCCCTTTCACATACTTATATTTTTCAAAACCTGCCAAGGTATATACCTCCAGCATAAAAAAATACATTGGGTCATTTTTCATTGTTCCCAGAAGCATCTCACTAGATGTATTTTTTAGCTGGCAATTATGAACACGAAGCTCTATTACATCAGTAGCTACCAATGCACATTCCGGACAACTTACTTTTATCATCTCAATTTTTTTATCCAAGCTATCGATGACATAACCCTCAGATACCTCAGAAGGAGGTACGTTACTAGACGCAAGCACCGGACCACAAATAGCTGCGACCAGGGCAACTAAGATAACCCTACACACTAAATCCATACCCCCCCCTAAATATCATTCAGCTCTATCTTCACCCATAATCATTACTCAGAACCCCTTATCTATATAGGGCCACACTAACCTATTTAGGGCACGAAGAGCTGATCTGTCTGCTTGGTAGATGGACACACAGCGGCCTGAACCGCTGTGTTACTAGGAAAAAACGATGCTATACCCGTTTTTGTAAATTCCCGAAAGTTAACCCAACGAGAACACAGCACAGCATCATAACCATTGGGATGATGATAGGGTTAAGCGCAATCGGTATAAAAAAGATAATAAACAGGCCCGATATCAAATAAATAGTTCCACGGACACTGTACCGATGAAGCACCGGACTAGCATAGTCAAAATTCGTCCTTTTTATTTTCCATGTCATAACACCATCATAAACTGCTGGAGCAAAGAGAATAAGCATGTATGGTGCCCAAGCGAGTAAAAGAGCTACTCTAGTATAGAACTGATAGATAATGCTAACTAAAGCATCTATTCTCCCCTTAACCCAAGAGAACCATCCCCCTCCCATATTCTGCATTCCTCGTGACTTCAACCGTTCTTCCTCAGATGGGATCAATGTACGATGCATTCCATCGTAAAAGCCAGAATCAACGACACTCTCTTTAAACCACTCAGAAGCTTTACTTTGTATCCAGTGACGAGATTCTATGCCAAGACTTTTCTCCACCAGCACAGACTCTCGCTTAATAGCTTTATCAGTCCAATCGCCAGGAATCAGCAAAAGGATCATCACGGTTTCAATGACTAAAAGCCAAACGACCAGCAACCACTGATTCTTCATAGTTAGTTCTCCTTAAAACTGTTCTAACATTTTCACTAGTGATGAGTTCATAGAGGAAGCTTCGCAAAGATATTTCATCCTCATGAGGTTGCGGTTTAATAGATAGCTCTCCCGTGTGAGTTGATATCCACTGAGAAAACGGCTCACCTGAATCAACAGACCATGAATAGCCACAGCCATCAACAATTTGAACTTCTAAAGCTCGACTAGTCTCAGTAATAATACTCTCAACAAAAGCACTGATTCTCGCAGGGTCTTCATACTTTTCTTTATTATCATGAAAAACAAATTTACTATAACGATCCAAGGCCTCTTCAATGATGGAGTAAATAACTGGCTCATCATTAGCAGATATCCCATCAGAGATATACCCAATCAACTTTTCGATAATAATCTCGGACACAGGCCAATCTAGCTGGAGGATACTGAGAATATGAGCATTTTTTCTCCCTCGACTCTTCAACTGATTAATAACTTGTTCAACTGGACTCATAAAAGCCACCTTATAATTTATATAGTTTTTTTTATCCATTATATTGCTCTTATTGAGTCAGTATAGGTAGCCTACCCTTCACAATCGTACCACCAGAAATTTTAGCTATATATTCTAAGTTGGGTAGCATCCCAAGTAATTGCGGAGGGAATAAGTCTGCCTCCTCCTCCATTAGACGCTCCCCTTGGTTCCCTCCATGCATAATTGGCTGACTTCCATCCGTATTTTGCCCTTGTGTTCTCATGACATATTTAAGGCGCGTTTTTGGTAAGTTCTCCGCTATATACTCTTGAGTCTCAGCATCAACAATACGAAGAGCAAATGTATTATTAATATTACCTAGAACTTGAAGAGCCTTGTCTTTACTTCCTAGCCTCGCTGCAAAGTCAGCAAAAGTTTGTGTTGCCACAAAAAGTCGTAATTTTGCACCACGGCCTTTGTTAAGAAGCTGAATAAACGGATCATTAATTACCTCAGCAGCCTCATCAACAAAGATGTTCACCGGTTTATTGTCAATGCCATAGTTATATCTATCACCAGCTACTGCCGTTAAGTCAGATAGAAAGATAGAGCCCATAGCGCTACCAACCATACTATCGGTAAGAGAGTCCAAGCCTAAATATGCCACTTGTGCATTATTAATTATTTTTGCCGAGTCAGTTATTGGCCGTTCATCTGTCAAGTCAGTCGCATCAGGAGATAGTAATGAACCTAAATCGCCGGATGTTAGCATATTCATTATTGGCAATAGGTTAGCTACCATTTTAGAAAAGTGTGTCTGGTCATGCTGAAACATAGACAACAACCCCTCTAAGTCTGAGTTAGGATGTTTAGGCTGGATAACATTTTCATAGAACTTCATCAAGGCAAATGCTATCTTTTCCCGCGAGCCATTTTTAACTTTATCTAAATATGGAACTGCCTCTTGCTCCCAATCAGGCATAACTCGCTCAGCATATGCTCGAACTGCATTACTTACTAAATTAGCTGCACCCCCTTCTAAAAAACGACGAAGTTTAACTAGATTAGGGCGCTCATGGGTAATAATTAACCCTTGAGCAATATTGTTTAGTGCTTGCCATCCAAATGATTTGAAAGGATCTGCACCAGCTTCTGATGGAATCAAAGCAGCCAATCGACTCGCGATTTCAGTAACACGAGAGAAGTTTCGTAGAGGATCAATCCTCACGGACTCTTCTGGAAAAGCAGGATGGAACGATACGAAGCGCTCAGGCTGTCCCATTGCGACACAAGCTCTTCGAGCGTTATCCCGCATCTCTTTATCACCTTTAGGGTCAACAATAATGACAGCCTCATTACGCAAAATGGCTTGAGATATTAAAATATCAAACATTCGCGTCTTCCCGGAGCCGGTTGTACCAACAATCAATGTATGCCCCTCTGTATGATTCAGAGGTTGTAATAATCTGATCTCCTTTGGTTCCACACCATGAATCCACGGTTGTCCTATCGGAAGTTCCTTTTTCTTGCCCTGTATAATCCTCTTAAATCCCTTTTCGTATCTGACAATGGATGTCCAATCACGCTTTAAAATTTCAAAAACACGTTGTGCATGACGGTTCTCCCACATAAAGCCATTGCCGATCCACATATCCTTAGGTGTATCGCGCATACTCTTCTGTAAATCAGCAATAGATATAAACTCTAGCTCCCGTCCACTTAGATGCTTCTGGAGTAAATGAAGCTTAATTGCCTTTGGCAAACGAGCCATTGCCATAACCCCACAAATACCGCTCATCCAATAAAACGGTTCTGGAGGCATGGTACTAATTGACTCCACTGCTAAAGCTATACCGGCAGCGCCAACCCAGCCAAATACAGCGCTCTTCTCATAGTTAGGACGCCATGGCATCTCATAGGCGAGTGGATCATAACTCATCGTCATTTATTCACCTCTAAGTATAATTTCCCATCAATTTTTTTAAGCACCGGTCGATTTTGAGCTCTACTCAACACACCGGATAAAATAAATTTAGAAACACCCAACCCGCTGTCCGCAATCACGTCAAGAGATCTGGCACTAGTTACTAAATATCCATCTTGCTCTTCCACTGACGAGACCAGCCATCGTCCTGAGCGCTTCTGGATCATCTCTTTGAGCATCTCAATCGCTTGCTCTGGTTTAAGCTTGGGAGGAAGAAATATATCCTCCGGTAAATCCTCTGGGGGACCTTTCCTTTTAGCTTGTATTGCCCATTCAGCATCTAGATCACTTACAGCAACCTGAGCTACTTTGTCTTGTGATGTTGGCTGTTGAGCCAGCCTCTCTATAGGCTCAAATCTCTTTTCCCTTACTGGGAGGTGGGCAATATTCTGCTTCTCACTATCAACCGGCTGCTGTGTATCTGCCGATAACTCTGCTAAAGCAGATCGACTCTGAGATCGTTGTCTGCTCGTGATGCTGTCTCTATCCTGGATAGCTTTTTCTGTACCCTCATCATCTTTAGCCGCTCTCTGGGCTCTTCGTTTCCGTCTTTTCGATTGTTTTTCCAATACAGAGCCAGATTGTGAGGGGGCAGTAGCTGATCCGAGTGTAGTGGCCGTTTTATCCTGCCCTTTCGGAAGAGATACCAACGCAGCTAGAGCCTGTTCCTTTAACTGTGCTGGAGCTACAAACACTCCTTGGTATCCTCTCATTGAGGACTCTGCCTCTTTGATCGCTGCAACAATGGCATTGGATAACCTCTCCTCAAGTGCTATAGCTTTAACACCATCAAAATCACGAACTTTTCGATTAGGCATACATGGATCAGTATCAATGGCACCAGCTTGATATAGCGAAGAAAGGACCTCTGATGGAACACCTATAGAACTAGCACCATCAGGATATAAAACCACCACCTGTCCTTTAATGAGGCATATGACCTCACCTAAAGTGGATTTTCCCTCCAGCACGGGCAGAATGGCTCGTTTGAGTAGTTCGGTAGCTTCTCCATAAGTCGTAAGCAGCTCTAGTAAAATAGCCCTCTCACTCGGTGAAGGTATCTCGTCTACCCCAGTCATATACTGGGGGGAGTTATCCTCAGGTATTGGGTCTGTAACCCCACCAAAAGACATTGGTATGGTTTCTACGGCCCATTCGGGCAATTGGCCTGGGTCATTGCTATCACTTTGCTCTATAGCAACCTGCGCCATAGTTGAAGGGTTAGTCGGTGAAGGGGGATTTTGTTCGGATGTGACACCATCGTGGCTAAAGTCCCAGGTCACGTCCTGGAGAGCTTTAAGCGGATTATTCAGATCCAATGGAGGAGCACTTTGCGCGATCTCTTGAGGAGAAATCTCCTCTCCTTTTGAATCTGGCGAGGTACTTTGTGTTTCATTAGGGCTATCCTCCACTCGATCACCCTGTACCGAGGGAAGTCCTCGCATATCATTATCCTCATGTGAAAGATCGCCCATGAGGCTCATTACATCTCCAAAACCAATATCGGCTAATGCCTTATCCGCCTCCTGTGCTGCCGCCAGCACATTACTAGACAATAC
The DNA here is from genome assembly GCF_000264765.2 of Edwardsiella anguillarum ET080813. Classification (GTDB taxonomy): domain Bacteria; phylum Pseudomonadota; class Gammaproteobacteria; order Enterobacterales; family Enterobacteriaceae; genus Edwardsiella; species Edwardsiella anguillarum. The sequence continues at coordinate 72,073 of NZ_CP006665.1, read as the reverse complement.
AGACTCATCTTCTCCTTGCTCATTAACCGCGCTGTCCTGTTCTGCGCTATCGCTATCGCTATCAGGGTCAGTAAACTTAATCTCTACACCAGCAACATCGCCGATCACCTCGGCCTTTGTAACCGCTGGTGGCTCACTAGTAAAAACCAAGTCATTCGACTCCAAACGCAGCATCAGAATCTTCACTGATGCCGAGCCCTCTTGAAGAATCTCAGGGAGCACTTCCCAATAGCGATAGTAAGCCCTTTCCCCCTTTTCCGTTACGGTATTAGGAATGGCAAAGCCTCGTTCAATAAGGATGTCTGCGAGAGTATCCGGATCACGTGGAATGCCAGGAATTTTGTCATGACTGATCAAATCATAAAGCTCACCCAATTGTTTCCAGGCAATGAAAACTCCTTGGTGAAGATGCCAAACTCGGGCCCCTGGCTCATTAACCTTCCACTTGCCTGTTTTTACTAATCGGCGAATAGCATCGAAGACATATCGTTCGACAGGAACACCATAAGAGAACTCATCGACATTAAGGCGGCTCTGCCTTAAATCACGGGCTACACTCTCTTGATCTGCGGCCAACATCAGTTTTGCTACAGGCTGGTTCACGCTCGTTCCAGCAATTGCCTCTAACATAGCCTCAATGATCGAGGGGCCAGATACCGATAAAAACTCTCGTGTATTTGCCGGAATAATCCGATCTACAGCGAGCAAAGAGAATTGCTCATGCCTCTTATGTCTCTTATCTCTCCATCGGATAAAGTAACGATCAATATCGTGGCGGCTGGCCCAATCGTATAGGGACTCTGAGTATGGATTCCATGTGATAACGCCATTTTTATCCGTGATAGATACATCGGATAGAGGTTTACCTACATCATGTAGAAGTCCAGAAAAACAGCTTGCCAATCTCCATCGAGGTTCATTATCGCGACGTTCACGCGGAGTACCCTCTATAGAGAAGATCACTGACTCTGATGCTTGAGACGACCAGAATGCCACCTCTAAACCATGGCGAAAAAGTCCACCAGCACCTCGATGGTGATGGGACTCAGAGGCTGGTAACAGATGCACAAATGCTGCATAGCGCTGGATCACCGGAAGAACTAGTCTGTTGAACTCCTCAACGGTAAACCCTAGAGAGTTCCTTACCTTTTCAATTAACTCAGCCTGGGTAGCAAGAATCCTATCTAGTTGAGCAACAGGTAAACCCTTGGCAAACGGTGGATAGCGGGGAATATCCTCATCCTCTATATCATGGAGAGGAAGCACCCTTACATTTGGTGTCGTTTCACCCCGATCTTTACCAAATAACTTGTACAGGGCTTTCAGCATGTAGACCGTCTTCTCATCTTTTATATTTCGAGTAACTACATGCTCTCAAATCATATTTCATTCTCACAGACGCCTTACTGTCCAATTTGGGCAGTTTGAGAAGCCTTCTTTCGAGCCCCACCCTTTTAGAATGGGAACTATACCTACAGACCACATTAGGAAAGGGATAACGCAATGAAACGACTGATTGTAGCCTTGGGAGCTCTAATTCTTACCGGGTGCGCATCGGAACAACAAAAAGACATGGGGCCAAACCCTGCGGATCTAACCAAACCAAACCGAGTCACAAGAGAGCTGTCCCAGTCATGGGACAATATAGGTAGAGGTGGAGCTGCTCTACGGCAACCAGCATATGTTCATGTACTCGGCAATGGTAATGTCGGATCAACGATGAATAATGCTCAAGTACAAACTGGTGGTATGCTTCGTAAGAACACTGGTAATAATGGCCTATTCAACTCCATGAGTGAGGGGAAAGGTTACTCACTATATGAATTATCCCGCTGGGAACGATATTGTGACAACGGAAAAGGGATGGATGAGCATGATTGGCGGTTTATAAAAGCCCAAGGAGAAACCAACATCCCTAGAAACGCCTTAACTGGTTGCATCCCTCCCTCCCATAGCTACAACGATTATCTAACTGCTTGGACGCACTTCTGCACTAAAAAGCCCATATCAGACGCTGAACGGAGCATCGTTCGAAACTCTGTTAGACCTTTCTCGGTGGTGAACCCATGCAAAGCTCTCAAATAGTCACTCCCAACGATATCCAACAACAACAAGCAAAGCTCTATGAAGCATTAACCATCATGCTTCAAGAGGCTAGCTTGAGAGAAAGTCCCCAAGAAGCAGCCTATGTCATTTCAGGTGTACTCAATAACCTATCTAGAGACCACCCCGAAATGAGTAGCCTAGCTCAAAACTGGGTTGACTTAGCCAAGCAACATTCCTTAATGAGTGGAGGAATATAATGGATCTCTATATCTGTGAAAAACCCTCTCAAGCGAAAGATCTGGCAGAGGTACTAAATGCTCGCCAACGAGGAGAAGGCTTCCTACATGATGGGGGGAATACTGTCATAACTTGGGCAGTAGGTCATTTGCTTGAGCTTTTCATGCCGGAAGACTACGACGAAAAATTTAAGTCTTGGTCTCTTGAGACATTACCTATAACGCCTACGACATGGATGTATAACGTTAGAAAAAACTCAATAAAACAATATAAAGCAATTGAGCACCTAGTTAAAAAGGCCAAGACCATCTATATATCTACCGACTATGATCGAGAAGGTGAATCTATCGCTCGTTCATTACTAGACAGGTTTCACTACGCTGGTCCGATCCGCAGAGTGTGCCTAAGAGCTCTCGATGAAGCCAGCATTAGAAAAGCACTAGCTCAGATCAAAGATGGTTCAGAGACACTTCCTCTCTATTATGCAGCTCTTGCTCGACAAAGAGCTGACTGGCTGGTGGGCATCAATACAAGTCGGCTCTATTCAGTTCTCGCCCGTAACGTTGGATACAAACAAGTCCTTCACGTTGGAAGGGTTATCACTCCAACGATATCCTTAGTTTGCCAACGAGATCGAGATATCTCAGCTTTTACGCCATCTCCATACTGGACTATGGGTGTGTGTGTTTCCGTACAAAACGGGCAGTTCACCGCCCAATGGACACCTCCAGATGAGTGCAGTGATGAACAAGGACGTTGTATCAACAAAGCTTTTGCTGAAAAGGTAATCTCCCAGATCAATGGAGCGAATGCCATCATTAGTAAGGCGGAGACAAAACCAGGAAAAGAGTCAGCCCCCCTCCCCTTTGATCTAACATCCCTACAGCAATATGCTAGTAACCGTTGGGGCTACACTGCTCAACAAGTTCTGAACGCTGCCCAAGCTTTATATGAAACTCACAAAGCAACAACTTATCCACGAACAGATAGTCGATACTTACCTGAAAGCCAAAAAGGAGACATCCCAGATATCCTACAAGCGCTAATTCTCTCCGATAACAATGTCTCTGGGCTGGTGGCTGGTACTAATCCACATCGTAAAGCACGGGTATTTAACGACGCAGCAGTTACAGCGCATCACGCGATTATCCCAACACCAGCAAAGGTCAATATCTCATCAATGAGTGAGATTGAATATAACCTATACGATATTATTCGTCGCTTCTACATTGCTCAATTTTATAGTGAGTTCGAATTCTCCAAGACAAAAATTGAGGTGCAATGTGGGCATCATTTCTTCAATACCTCGGGGAAAACGCCGACTAAACAAGGATGGAAAGTGCTCTTCACTTCTGAGGATGAAAGTGATCCTCAAGGCGAAAACGACAGCGATGACAGGCCCATCGAACAGGAGAAGCTCCCCCACGTAAGCCAAGGTGAGCCAGCTCGCTTGAATAACGCTGAGCTAGCAAACAAGATGACTCGCCCTCCTCCACACTTTACTGAGGCAACATTGTTATCTGCGATGGAGAATATTGCCAAATTTGTGACTGAGGAGAAGTTCAAACAGATTCTAAGAGACACTGCGGGGCTAGGAACACCAGCTACACGAGCCAGTATTATTCAAGGCGCTGTTGATAAGGGGTATTTTAGTCGCCAGAAAAAAAACTTAATTGCAACTGACAAGGCACACGCGCTGATAGCGGTGCTCCCTCCGGCCATCAAATCTCCTGGTATGACAGCGGCTTGGGAGCAAGAGCTAGAGAAGATCGCCTCTGGATCAGGAAACATGTCTGTCTTCATGAAACAAATCATGTCTTGGACTTGTCAGATCGTTGAGCAGCTCAAAAATGTGGCACCAGCTCTCTCAAAGAAGGGAGGCGCAATGGATAAGGCTTTTGCTACCGCGAAGCCCCCAACATATGACTGCTTTAACTGTGGTGGAGAACTACACAGAATAAAAGGGAAAAATGGGTTTTTCTGGGGATGCCAAAATGTCACATGCAAAAAGACATACCCAGATAATCGAGGGAAACCAGAACAACGTATTGAGGAAGAGAACTGCCCTAACTGTCCTAACTGCGGCAGTGTTATGAAACTAAAAAAAGGGAAAGCACCAGGGAAAAAGCGAGCATCAAAATTTTGGGGATGTTCAACATACCCAAGCTGCAAAGGAACCCTACCGTTTAAAAAGTCAGATAGCCCCTCTTAATATGCCGCACAGTAGAGCCGCGAACGTGGCTCTATCCTAAACACACAAATCACGGCTGTACTGTCTCCGAGCATTAGCTGCCCGACGCCAAGCTTGCCAAACTCTTACATCAAAGTTCTTCCCATAGCTAGGATCGGGAAGGCGAGCTTTTTTATCATGAGGTTTATTAGATTGGGCTAATTTTTTAATCTCTGCACGAAGCTGCTTAGATAGGATTAAGCCTCTAACCGCTAGCTTGGCATACTGACATCGCATCACATGAAAAGCATATTCCGAATCATGATCCGCCTCATCATGTATGAGGCTTTCTATCTCGTTTTGTAGGAACGGCAGCTCTCGTATGCGATACATAAGAGATGCCGATAAAACACGCCAATTGCCTGAAATATCATCAAAGGAGATTATGGGAGTGCCTATAGTTGTTCGAGTTCTCCCGTCTTGCTCTATATCTCTGTAGTCGGTAGCGATATCCAAACACGCTCGTACATAACTCTCAAGAGAGAATATCAACTCTGTTCCTATAAACAGCAACTCCTCGTACTCTTTCTGATCACGTATCATCCTCTCTCTTTTGTTAGTGAGATAATGATTTTGCCAACTAACGCATATGGCTATTGCAGCACCGGCCACCGTAGAAGCTATCGATCCCCATACACTCATAATCCATCACCTAGACCCACTAAAGCTCGTAAAAAAGAAAGGGTTTCACATGTGAAACTCCACTTATCATACCCAAGCCAAGATGTATCTACACCCTATCGATTTTCACATGTGAAAGTCGGAATCAAGGGAGTAAGGAAAGGACATTGAAGTGGGGAGTAAAGACTATACGATACGTGCGGCCAGTACGACGGACTCTCTCGTCACATGAGCTGGTGTAAACCCTAGGATTTCAAAATCTAGGGGAGCGATCACTTCTTCCGGCCCTCCCCAGATAGTCTGAGCAACAGCCTCAAGAGCATCACTATCACCCTGGTAAGCCTCCGGCTCACCATTAGAGTAACGGTATTCTAAACTCCCATCTTCTTGAACCTGCATGATGTTTATCAGAACACTATCTTCTCTAACCATTCGTAACCAGATCAGAGCACCACCAGTGGTTTGATGGGTATCGCTAATTATTGCTCCGTAATGGCTCATAACAAGTCGATAGATGCGCATAGCAAGCTTAGCGCCTCGATAATCCTCATGAACATAGACAGAAGTCACCTGTGGGCTTGGCTGGGGGAAACCGTTAGGAGTGACGGGACAAAACTCAAGTACGACATTTGCTGAAATCTGATCTGATGGAACATGGCGCAGATACAACCGCGACATCCCAAGATCCTCTTCGAGAACAACACGATGCTGATCACCGACATTATCAGTGATAGGAGTTAAATCTTGATAGGCCTGACTGTCATCTATGTCATCAGGCCAAATTAAATTTTTTTCGTGCTCTTCAATTATAAGCGGCGACATGACCTAATGAGTTCCATCCCACTAACTTCCTGCAAAGCTCAACAGCCTGACTTTTTAGAATGTTGGAAAAATTCAGATCACCCGCAGGAACGGCATCAGCATCAATCTGCTCAATGCACTTCTCACGTCCGTCAGCCTCATACTGGAGAACCATCAAGGGTGCAATCTGCTCACGACGATCTGCTTGCTGCCACTTATCATGAACAACGATTAATAAAGGGCGTTTAACACGCTCTTTGTTAAAACGAACTTCGAATTCCCCCGGAACACCCGGCACGCGAAAGCGACCCAACAGGTCATAGCGTTTACCGATAGTGTATGGTGTATGAGTAATCATAATCACCTCCGTCATCAATCCAAAGTCTTCATATAAGCGATAATAACGTCAAAGTTGACGCTACCGTCAGTATAGCGAAACGAAGGGCCCTTGCAACCGTTTCGTTTACAATTTCAACAGAATTAGGGGCAATCAGTGATTATCAATCACATTCAACATACGGGTTATCCGTATGTTTACGGTATTGATTTTTGATACTATAAATAGTATTTTTTGATACGGAGAAAGAAAACCCCCTGTTGCAGCAGGGGGCCACATATCACTCAATGCGACGGAGTTACTATGCAAGTCCAGTCTACGATAAACACAAGCGTTAGTCTAATTAGCAACCTCGAAACACTCTTCGAGTTGAACCCACTGATTGCGCCGATAGAACAAACTGTGCCACTTCTCAAAGTCCGTTTGTCGGACCTTCCTCAGATGCCTGCCGAACAGGTTATTCCTCTCTTACGGACAATGCCTGAGTGGTGTGGTGAAGCAATAGCAAAAATGTGCTGCTCCCAAATTAGCGCGAAGCATTCATAACTAATCTCTTATTCCCCCAGGGCGTCTGGGGGATTGGTCAGATTGTTTTCTCATGACAAAAATAGGAGCCAATATGTCTGCTCAGCTTGCTGCTTTAAGAGCAAAGGCAATAAGCCTTATTGAGCAATCACGCTATCGTATGGGGACGAATAGATTCATTGAGGCATTCATCGATAACTGGGCTTACCTCCAAACAAGGCTATACCCCCCTCAAGAAGTAATCCCTGATGAATTGAACAGTGTAGCCATAGAACTTTCGCATACTCTATCGTCCACAATGAAGCTCTACCCAACCAATGACGCGCTAGGATACATACTCAGTATGTTCGGCTTGCATCATAAAGGGACAAGCTACTTCCCTACCCCCCCCGAGGTTGGCTTACTGCTTTCCCAACTTGTGAACAATAGAGATGGGAATGACTTCTACGAACCATGTTGTGGATCTGGCATCAATACTATCCAGTGGATGGAAAACCGGATCAAAGAAAGTGGAACCGAAGCTATAAGGCATCTATCAATCAATCTAGAAGACATTGACCCACTGATGATCAAATCCTGCCTGATCCAGCTACTACACTACTTTGAGTCACGTGATGTTACTCCCAGGAGTTTGAGCATAGTCTGTATCAATACAATCTCGCGACAAACCAAAGGAGTATCCTATTATGCGGAACAACCTCCCCACACATTGAGCCACTGTATCTAAGTATGAAAAAACCGACTATCACAGTCGGTTTTTTACTTTAACTTCATAATGTTAATCACTAAAGATTACCATATCGGGTAATGAAAGCCTTACGATCTAAAATCCCCCAATCGGTAAGGATATAGTATCCAGTGGCACCGCGTTCACCAGTTGACTCTCTAACAAACAGGATGTTCATTCCAAACTCATCACGTAACGATGAAAGCTGGCGCTTGATTGTTGACTCTGGGATATCTGTAAACTTGTGAAGGTCCTGGAGGCTTGGCTTCTCAGCTTTAGACAGGGCATTAACTAATGCAAATTTTCTCTTCATGTCCTGTGAAATTTTCATATGTACCTTCACCTATTTCCTCAGGCCCAACCAAATAAGTTGGGCCTAATCCTGTTATTAACCTTCGATAGCCAGAAGCTGGATGTCTGACACCGGCACCATGACATGCTTCTCTTTACCACTGTTATCCAGTATTTTCACGCAAGCCATTGCTGGAGACAACGACACTCGTTCTGTCATGATAATACCGCGCTTCATCTCACCATCTAGCTCTACACTGACAGTAAAGATCAAATTTTCCGCACGGGCATTCTTCCACTCTTTGCTCTTAGGCGACGGAGTTACTACACCACTACTCAAATCAGGGTTAGTCTCCGGTGCAGAACCTGATTCAGAACCTGATTCAGAACCTGATTCAGAACCTGATTCAGAACCTAATTCTACACCAGTATGAGTGATATTCTGATCCATGCCTCGATGCTCAGTAGAGCCAGAATTATGAATATCCTCCTTAACACGCTTGGCATCATTCAAGATCTCCAAACTTTGTTTACTGGATATCCCATCGGTCAAAGCTACAGCACAAACAGTACGGCAGCGATTCTCATCCACATCGAACAAGAGACCAAGATTTTTCAAGGTATCAACATCAGTACATAATCCCTTTTCATAGACGTCTTGCACACAGTCAGGAAGCTTCAGCAAAGCAACCTTAGCATCGGTTAAATACTCTCTACTCTGCTTGCGAGAGATACCGTCACTCAGAGCAGCAGAACAGACTGTTTGACACCGAGACTCATCTAGATCAAACAACAGTCGCAAGTTGTTTAGTGTTTCGATGTCAGAACACATGTCATGTTCATACAGTTCTTGCACACACATAGGCAGTTTCAGTAAGGACAGATGTGTCGAGACAAACGAAACACTCTTGCCAATACGTTCACCAATCTTTCGCTGCGACCATCCATCCTCAACGAACTTATTCAAGGCTAGGGCGATCTCCATTGGAGTGAGATCATCACGCTGGATGTTCTCGATGAGCTCCCCGGCAGTTTCGTCTAGAGGATTTAACTCTTGGTCATTAATGATCAGCTCGATTGTCTCAATTCCAGCGTGCTTACAGGCTCGCCAACGTCGCTCTCCCTTCTGAATTACATACTTACCATGCTCATTTTTAGGGGACACGATAATGGGTGATTGCTGCCCATCTGTAAGTATAGTAGCCGCGAGTTCTTCAATTTTACGAAAGCGCTTTCTGACCTGCACCTTAGATACAACATCATCGACAGGAACGACAAGGATCTCCTTGCCTCGTTTACCAGTTGCCGCTTTAGCCAGATCGGATAAGCTTTTTAGATTTTTTAGCGCCATGGCTTAGCCCACCTTTTTAACAATTTCAGCCAATACTGCTAGAACCTCTTTTGCCGCAACATGTCCATAGCGCAACTCCCAGACAGGAACCCCTTCGGAAATTGCACTATCCAGCGGCGGACGGTGCATTATCTTATTCTCGAACAAAAGTTCAGGAACAGTTGCCTCTAAAGTCTTCAACGATTTTTCATGATTAACAGAACGATCCATATCGTTAATCACAATCCCCAAGATCTCCAGTTCTGGGTTATACGCCTCACGAATACCAATGATCGTATTCAGGAGGCCTTCTACACCATCTACAGAAAAGCCGGAGAGCTTAACCGGGCATACTACATGGGTTGACATAACCAGAGCAGCCACCAGCTTTCTACCGAGGCCAGGAGGACAATCCACCAGCACGTAATCGTAGTTTTCGATTAAATCAGCCAAATGGCGAGCAGGGTTCATCGCCTGACCTAGAGGGATAGCCTCCATTTCGAATAGGTCAGAGTCATTCTTTGGTGTATGGATGAGATCAGCACCACATGGACAGGACATCACTTCAACCTTATCCAGTTCATAAGCGAACAACTCCGCAGCCTTCGTCCCAGAAAGAATCGGCTCAAACTCGCCATCCTCTAGATATCGTCTAGGGGCCAGCCGGGAAGAGGTATTCCCTTGTCCATCCATATCCAACACCAGCACTTTCTTCTTTTCTATCAGAGTCAAATAAAATGCTTGTTGGATACAGAGGGTGCTCTTACCAACCCCGCCTTTCTGGTTGGAGAAACTAATTACTTTTCCCATACTCACCCCTATGATTAGTCAACAACGAAAGTCCTCTTTCACATGTGAAAGATTTTATAGCCCAAAAAATGATACTGCAATATCTAATTATGGTCCTGTTAAAACAATCTAGAAACAAAAAACGGCCAGAAGGCCGCATGTACAATAAAATCGATGCTGGTGGATTCTCGGTTAGGTTAACTTAGGCAAGCTAACCTAACCACGCCTACCGGAAGCATAGGATTACTCCCCACTATCTGCCTCAGGGCTACTAGGCTTAGACTTCGACTCCAGCTCAGTCAGTTTCGCCCTCAACTCTTGAAGGGCCTCAACATCTTCCTTACTCAGCGTCAGCGTAAAATCACCATCAGCGGTCGGCTTAATATCATCGAGGCGGTTAGTAATTGTGCTTACACTACGGCGCATAGCCTCCACTACCTTTTTCCCCAATCGAGGCCCCTTCTCAACGGATTTCTTCGTCAACTTCTTAGTCTGCTTATCACTATCGCCGCTGCCTTGTTCTTCTTGGGCTTTTTTCAAAATATCAACAGCAGCAGTTCCATGCTCATTATAAAGAGCTTGTGCGTAGGTAGCGGCGACAGTACCTTCTTGAATCATCCGTTTTAGCTCTAATGGCATTTCCAAAAGCGCACGGGCGCTACGAACATGCTCGGCTGAGCGACCAACACGCAGGGCGATCATTTGATCACTCCATCCCCAATGTGCGAGTCGAGCATAAATTACAGCTCGCTCAAGAGGCGATAGAGGGAGGCCATCGTTGCTTGTTGCAATCAGTAAGTTCTGCTCCGCTTCATCACCACGATGCTCCACCACTTGTACAAGCTTAATATCTGCGCCTTCCTCAATAGCGCGTAGAAGCGCCCGACGACGGCGGTGCCCTTCACGAATATAGACTTTGCCATCGATAACTTTGACGATGATTGGAGGAACATAATCCCCGCGCTTATAAGCCTCAGCCAAGACACGGATACCCTCTTTAATGTCAGGGCGATCATAGTAATTGTCACAAAAGGCTCCGCGAGTATTAAACCCCTCCTCTTCAAGTAGGAGCTGGGGAGCAATGGTGAAACCATCGCCTTTTTTCAGATCTTGAGCTGGAGTGACACCTTTAAGAGCGCGAAGTGAATTGATAGCAGCCATGTTGTTCCCCTCTGAATCCTCGATTAGCTTTTAGTATTATCTCGACAGTGATGTTTTTTTCTGCCTCAGGTCCCCAGGAAACAACAGCGTTCCCAACACCCTACCTTCATTTGCCACATGAGTCGCTCAACGACAATATAATCACTCTCAGATGATACACTTACTTTATAGCATCATTTTATGATGCTGTAAAGAGGTGTGACGCTGACAGAATTTACAATTGAGCATGTTTCACATGTGAAACTCGTACCATCATTGTGCTCCCATTTCCAACCTACTGCTTCCTTACCAATACCCATTTTGGGCAAATTTGATTGGATTAACACGGAGTGTTCTAGGTCTCCTAGCGTAAAATCCCCGGCTAGAAGTGGTTCAGAACTTTTTGAACTATAAATAGAATGAAGCTGACATCGAGGCCAGCTTCTGAGACCATTAGGTAGATACAGCCACCAGCGATCCATAACAACTGTCACTGGTTATTAGAGGCTCCATCGTCCTCTTGCTGAGACTCTACCATCATTTTTCGCATAACAGCCATGATGGCCTGGGGCGGCTGTGCCCCGCCTAAAAGCTGAGTATGTCCTGTGATGTTATCGACAACAAACGTAGCTGGAGTACCGTTGACACCGTTTTCTTTAGCTTTCTGAATGTCTGCTTTAACTTGCTCGTCATACTTCCCAGAAGCCAAACAAGCCCTAAACACATTAATATCAGCCCCAACGCCAGAAACCAAAGCGGCAAGATCTTGCACTCCTCGCCCGTTCCCTTGGGTATGTTCAAAGACATCACTCAAGAATACCCAAAAGCCCCTATTACCCTTCTGCTCAGCAATACACTCAGCAGCTACGGCTTGTTTGTATGCTGCCGGATTGTGGAAATCTAAAGGCATATGTTTCCATTGCCAATTTACGTTCCCCTTGCTGGAATCTACGATTTTCTTGGGTGTATCATGGAACTGCTTACAGTACCCGCACTCCAGGTCAGAAAACTCAACAAGGGTAAAGCGAGCATCCATATCACCATAAATATGCTTACCATCAGTTTTCTCAGGTGCAGATGAAAATAAAGCGAACTTACTCTTTACCTCATCCTGTTGCTTTTTCATGATAAACCTATTAACACTTGCTTCCACTGCGGTATCAAACTCAGCCATGTTCTTAAAAGTAAGAGTATCTCGTCTCTGAGCTATTTCCTTTTTAATCTGGTCCATCTCTGCTTTAGTCTCTCGATCTTTCACAGCCAACTGGTAGATCCCAGCTCCCACGCCAATAGAACCTAAAACTATCGCAACAATGACTCCAATTCGTAGTTTTTGTCCTATCATATCAAACGACTCCTATCAGTAAATTTTGCTGAGCAACTATCAATAATTTCTTGCCAGAACATGTCCCCAGCCAGATTTATATTTCCCTTGTTTTTTTCCCAACTTCTGATTTTAGGATACACACGGGATGCAATGAGATGATATGCACGGCAAAAGTCAGCTACTGTCGTATAAGTTTTACCGCCATAACAAATATGAATTGCTTTCTTTTTAGTAAGTATTTTTTCCCATTCTTTTTCTGATAACTCCTCAGCCTTCTTTCCTATATCAGAAATACGCTTGCGCACTGTAACAGGGTCCATGCCATAAGCTCGCGCAACACTCGTAACGCAATTGAATCTTCTACCCTGTACAGAAATTACTGACATACTTCCTTTCTTTGAGTTTTTATTTTCCTTATATTTGAATCCTCGGTAGTTAAGTTTGAAGATACCTGGAGCAAGCTGTTCACGGAATTCAATGTTCTGCTCAGAGCGTACAAACTTATCGTTAATTTTTTTCAGCATAAATTCTGCACGAGATATCACCTGAATCAGGATTTGCTCTAAGAACATTGCATCTGCGGCACGACTAGGTAGACCAATCTCGCCATCCTGTTCTATGCCCATCATCTCCGCATGGCCTGATCCCTCGGCATATCTAAAACAACCTTCGTGCTCAAACAGATATGCAGCCAATCCCCCTCTCATTTTTGCTTTGAATCTCAAGCTAACAGCCTGTTCGTGTGCACAGATTTGCTCTGATAGATCAATCCCAAAGTGACTGGCTAACTTATTCAATTGACTAATAGGAATGAGATATCCTGGCTGAGATATCTCAGATAAAACAACCTCATCAGCGAGGCCTCTCTTTTTTAACTCAGCGAGAAGGTAGGGGGAGCGAACAACATCCATAACATCAAACTCCCTGTGCTATAGAAATGATCACCTCACATAGCTTCCCATAGGCTGTAGCTAAGCAAAGAGAAGCCACAACCATACAAAATGCTTGTAGTTGATCCTGTTTAGCCGTTCGAATAACCCAAGGCATCATTCCACATAAAGCTGCAATTAAAGCCCCTATACTCCCTAAATTAGGAAAGATTAGGGACTGTGCCAGGATGAATACACATTGTGCGTAGCCAGCATGGCGCATACCATCCTGAGCCTCATTGGAGGATAGTTCTTCTTTAATCATTCAATTACCCTCTTATCAAAAGTTACAACGAAACAATTTCGGTCAGATACAGATGTAATCTCTCCTATATAACTAGCCTACATGAGTTATAAAAAATGCAACCCCGCCAAACTGCCCAAATCAGGCAAAACAGAATGAGCCTATGTGAAAGCTTCCTAAGCCAGGAGAGGGAGATCGTGTTTCACATGTGAAAGGCCTGAACCAGGGGAGGGGAGGGGGAGATCGTGTTTCACATGTGAAAGACCTAAACCAGGAGAGCGGAGGGGGAGATCGTGTTTCACATGTGAAAGGCCTGAACCAGGGGAGGGGAGGGGGAGATCGTGTTTCACATGTGAAAGACCTAAACCAGGAGAGCGGAGGGGGAGATCGTGTTTCACATGTGAAAGACCTAAACCAGGAGAGCGGAGGGGGAGATCGTGTTTCACATGTGAAAGACCTAAACTAGGAGAGCGGAGGGGGAGATCGTATTTCACATGTGAAAGACCTAAACCAGGAGAGCGGAGGGGGAGATCGTGTTTTGCATGTGAAAGGCCTGAACCAGGAGAGGGGGAGGGGGAGATCGTGTTTCACATGTGAAAGCCATCTTCCCCTTATGAAGATGGTTTGGAGTTCATATGGAAGCGACCACCACAATAACAGGAAGGGTGGACTGTACCCGAATGAATATCTTGGTAGCGTTGCCACAGTTTAATAACTTCTCGATCGCTCAATAACTTTACTTTTAGGTAGCGAACTTTTTCACCATAGGCATCTTCAACAACAGTTCTAACATAGCCATACTTTGCAACAGGGTAACTGTACTGGTGTTTCAAAATCAGTTGGTAAGCCGATAACTGAATAATGTCAGAAGAATAGATACGATGGGCCCCCCGAGATTTAGTATCCAGAATAATGAGAATACCTCGCTTAGTTTTGAACACTTGATCAACTCGGCCATGTATCGGCACAGGGAATGAAGTTGACACATCTCGCTCAGATAGGAACAAGGTTGCTGAACGCAGCTCATAAGGCATATTCTCTGATTTCCACCATCCCCAAATATCACCTATACACCGCTGGCGCCATAGGTCTACTTTCACGATCACGAAGGGAGCAATGATCAAAGCTAATATCCAGAGAGCTGCTTTCATAATTCCCTCTATTACTTAACCCAATCGGGGTGATTCGTTGCATCCATACTTTTTACTTGTGATGAGGCAGTTACTACTTCTTCTGTCGTTAGCACTGTTGAAGTAGATCTCATGATGAAAGGCCTCAACATTCCAGTGGTATAAATGTTGATAATCATGTGCAAGCGCTCAGAAACCTCTGATACTCTGCGCCAACGCCGGTAAGTCTCAGTAGACTTTGTATACCCAATTAGGGCTGGAGCAAGCGATTTGGAGTCCTTAAACTTCAATGTCCCTTTTGCTGCTCTTAAAACATACTCGGCAACAAGAGATGCCCACATCTCGGAAGATAGCTCTCGTGGTTGCTTCATGGCTTCGAAATCGGCCTGGTTGATGGTAAACAAACGGATAAGATTGTTACGGTAATCCCGCACATAAATGACGTGGCTTTCGAAGGGATTTGAATGGTTAAAAGCATCCATTTCCCAGCCAGCAGTTTCAAGATGAGCGTTAGATACGGATTTATCATAATTAAACTCCACTCTATGCTCTCCATCTTGTTTCCTTGGTACTTTCACATGTGAAAGTTTTCCATCAGTCATGACGTTCAATAGATCGTGTCCTAATGTCATGTTGAAATCTCTAGGAACAGGTTCCCCTTGGTAGAGGAAATTAGGTTCGTTATCAGGGTGAAAGACACCATGAGGGATCGTGTCATTATCCCCGAGCCACATTCGAAGCCTCAGATCCACCAGCCATCCATCCTCTAAGATGATCCAAAAATGGGGGGGCACGATATCTTTGGTTTGTTCGTTCTGTACGAAACCGTACATGCAGCTATGTCGAATTTCTGCTTTATTAAGTAAGTAGCTTATAACCCGAGTCATGCCATCACATTCAATCTGGCAGTCGTCTAAAGTCATAAGGACAGCCTCTAACTCTTGATGCCATTCGGTCATTTGCTTTTTGTTTTTCGTTAGCATGGTCTTTTTCTCGTCAGTCCCACATTCAATTATTACGTTCTCCGATTCGGTACGGCCCAATTCCGGCAATCACTCGACGTCGAAACTTATAGCTTCTTTGAGGGAACACTTTTAACCGTGCAACGTTCCCACATATCGACTCACCACAATCCCAACTCAACTGAAAAGCCACTTTTAAGTAGTCTTTTGTCTTGCTATCCAAAAGATTGATTACTGATGCAACCGAAACAGCACTTTTAGATGGTTTTAGGATTTGTTTATAGGTCCCTAATAAGCCGAGATGTTCAACGCTGTCCCCATATTCATCGAACCATATTTTAATACTATAGTATCATATAATAATATTGTAAATGGGTTTCGTTTATCGATCGTGATGGTGAAAAAGGATCAGTAACTCTGTTTGTTGGTTTGTTTTGGTGAAACATTTCACGGTAGGGATCTGTTACGAGGCTCATCCCAGGGAAGGCATAGTTAGTGCTTCATATGATTGATCGGCCATAAAACGGCGTGTAAGCCGCTCTAAAGGGTTTTTCAGTATGAGAGTGGGGTAACTTATGCAATAGCACCTAAAAGGCTCTATGGCTATTACAGGCGTTTTTAGTGGGGTGGCTGTTTAACTGTCTATCTTTGCGACGATCAGATGAATGAGATGATCTTGAGATAGGGATCTAAGATCGTATCTAAGATCCTCAGTTCCAGAAGAGGGGGGCTGGATATCTGGGACTGATGCACGTTTGGTGAATTCACTATGATATTCCTGTGCCATATGGGAACGCTGCACAGTTAGTTATGGGTACATTGTTGGTCTGTCTTATGTTGGAGCACTGCACGAATCGCCTGATGTTAGTTTCAAGGGGCCTAAGATGTCGATCTTACTAGTCATTTTTTCAGCTATCACAGGACTCTGCATTTCTGTAGCTCTAATACGGCGCTCATCGAGGAGAGTGCTAGGACTCCACCTAAGCTGGAGTGAGTCTCTTAAAATCGTTTTGGTGCGGACTGTAGCTGCGCTTGGGCTTGGGTTCGGTGCAGGGGTAATCATCTCAAACTGCATAGAACGTGAAATTATGAGTGAGTCTGTTCTGGAAGAACATACGTTGCTATCAGTGGTCATTACTCTACTTTGTTCGTTTGGGGCTTTTTTAGCTTTTCAATGGATCGTTGCAAGGATCTCGGGAAGATCGTTCGGTGTGAGGGCTCTGTTTAGGGTGACTCTGTATGAAACCGGATACTTTTTCCTGTGGGCGTTCATCCTGTTGAGCTTGTGCTATACGTTGATTGCGATATGGCCATTTTTTCAATGAAAATTTAACTGATTGTTTTTTGTTCCTTATTCATAAGGATCAATATAAAGATCTTTAGATCTTTGACTAAAGGATAGAAACGGATAAATAAGGGTTAGGGACACCTTATTTTTACTTAATCGCATGATATTACTATTGTTCTTCCATTTTCATCGTGCAATGCTCCCACATGTTAACGTGCAACGTTCCCATAGGTTGCCGTGCAACGTTCCCATATATCCTTAGATCTCTGATCCTTTTATCCACAGCAATAGCATTTTTTTTCCACAAAATTCCTTGAAAATTGCATATCCGTGCAGCTCTCCCATATGTTTGAGTTCTGATCCGTGCAGCTCTCCCATATGTTTTTCTGTAACTGTGCAACGTTCCCATATGGTCACTCACTATCGTGCAATGTTCCCATATACCAAAGTTGTTCATATTTTGAACCGTGCAACGGTCCCACATATAACCGTGCAGCATTCCCACATATACATCACCTACTTATGCACAGAATTTGTGGATAAGTTTTGCCCACTGCATGTCTGATCATGCCTATTTTTTAGGCGATGATGGCATTTTTAATGTCTGTCTCCATCTGTCAACCTATGTTCCCTTTTGTCATCCGTGCAAGGTTCCCATATGGAAGGGGTGATCCCCTGGTCTATCGTGCAACGTTCCCATATATAGACCCTCTAACCGTGCAGCGTTCCCACATAGATGAGCTCTTATCGTGCAAGGTTCCCACATATAGAGCCTCTAACCGTGCAAGGTTCCCATATACTGTATTTATAAATATCAATAAGTTATATCTATATGGTTCGGCCTGGTCTATTCGTCGATTTCTCGCATCTGTATCTATCGTGCAGCGTTCCCATATATGAGATAGGGACTTAGTTCATGTTCCTCTGATCGGTCTTGGCCGGGGGATATCGTGCAACGCTCCCACATGTTAACGTGCAATGGTCCCACATAGACGAACTCTTATCGTGCAACATTCCCATATATAGAGCCTTTAACCGTGCAACGTTCCCATATATCAATATTCACCGATCCCTTTCTAAGGGCATGAAAAAAGGCGCATTGCGCCTTTTCTCTTAGTTTGTATAGATAGGACTATCTACCTTTGATCTTCTTTATTTTGGTCTCATCAATGATGTCGTGGTCTATCAAACCTTGTTTAATGGCGCGCAACTCTGTTTGCTGCTTGCGCTTGTTGGATGCCATGACTTGTTTCACAAAACTCTCATGAGGTTTGATGACGTAGCGAACATCGATGATCTTACGGCCATCCTTGATCTGAGTAGCATCATATCCGCTGATAACTTCTTGCTTTATGAGTGACTCAAGCGCTAGTTTCATGGCCCGTACATTCTCGGGCATTCTGGGGCTTAACTCACGAGGGCTCTGAGTCAAAAAGCTTATGAGTGATGGAGTGTAGGGCGAGTCAGGAGACGCTTGAGTCCAATAGTGACTCATACGTTTGTAGATATACCTAGCTAGAGGAGATCGTATTTGCATTCCGAGCTTGTAGTTATACTGCCGAAAGGACAAGTTCATGATCGAATCATTAACCAAGGGATTGAACTGGACATAGCACCGTGCATTACCGCCTTTTTTGCGGAATTCACCTCTAGTCGTCAGTCCCACCATCGGGAAGAAGCTGGAGCTGATGAACGCTTCTCCATCATCGCTAATACACTCTAGGGTTGCTCCTCGGCAGATCTGAATAGCTTCTTTGACTTCGTTTAGATTGTATCCGTGCCCCATCTTTGAGAGCTCTTTCTGGAGCTCATATAGGGTGAACATGACACCTGCTTTGCCTTCGATGATATGGCCTTTGCCATTCACCGCTAGCTTTCTGAGAGCATCCTCTAATATCTCCTCTCTCTGTCCGGCATAGATGAGCACCGTTCTTCCATCATCTTTTTCTATGATGGCTGGTTTCACTTTTACTATGAACTGCTTACCTCTGATGGTGCATTGTCTTGTCACGACAGCATTAGAAAGATCTTCGTGCTCTCGTTTTTGATCCCAGATGTATTTGGGGAGTGCGTCATAGATCTCAATCGTGTTGGAGTAGTCATCCTTCTTGGCTGGAGATTCAATGATCTCGAACAAGCTCATCTGCGGCGACTCTTTGACTACATTGAGTTGCTCCAAGTCTATGTCTCTAGCTCTTTTACTCATGGCTGTTCCGTCAATACATTCTAGGTTGTAATCCATGCTGCCAGTAGCGTTAGCACACCAAGCGCTACTGTCGCTGAGAACACTAGCTGGTAGAAACGGTGCTTTGTTGTTCCAGAAGTGTTAGTCATGAAGCGAAGAACTGTTGATTCATACCGTGCATGAGCTAGTTCGCCTCTCAAGGTGTTTGAGCTCCCCTTGTGGGCGACTGATCCTCCTGTTGCTTGCCGAGGGCTAGGGCGGTTGAACCTAATCATTGCCTCACATTTTCCGAGCTTGGCTAAGTCAGTTGCTGCTACTGATTTTGTCATAACATCACTCTTGCTCGTTCGGAACGTTCTTGTTGTAACTTTGGGCTGTCAGCCGCTCGTACTCACGGACTGCTTTACGAATTTTTGATAGTGCGGCTGCTCGTTGCCGTATTGGCGTATACCGGCTTTCTACGTGCTCGATCAACTCTTGAGCCCATTGGGGCTCCTTCTTGAAGTGCGACATGCTGTATGAGGTTCCAGGTCCTTTACTGATGTATGTCGATAGCACCTTTTTCTTTTGGCCTAGTACAGCGTCGAAGAAGCGATTGTAATACCACTCTAAACTGAGTGATACCCCGATGATTCGTACACGAGTGCCAACTCGTCCTTGTTCGTTGCCCCGAGCCTCTGCTCGTGCCTCCCGATGCATATCCCAGTATGAGTCAGCCTCAAGTTGAGCCTCTAAGGCGAGAACAGCAAGCTCACGATCACATGCACTCTGTATGTCTGATACAAACTTACTGTGTGCTGTATCGAAGTCCTCCTTTAGGAGGCTACCGCGCTCTTTGGCTCTATCTACTTTTAGCAGTTCGAGACATTTTTCTTTTGGTAAGCCCAATGTTATCTCCTATCCAAATCCTATCCAGTTCCTTTCCACATTTCTATCTATCTGGAATTTGAGTACCAGTTTTCCAATATGTGGAATTTGAATCTAGGATAAGGCTAGTGAATCCATGAAATTTATTGACCACTATTCCTATCTATCTGGAATTTTACCCTATGTTTTTCCATATACAAGTGAAAAAAATTGACCAAAATTCCAGATAGATAGGGAAATCACCTTAGGAATTTCACATGAAAGAGGAGCTTGCATACCCATAGCCATACACCGAGTGGGTGAGGGGCATTTTTCGGTAGGCTAGCTTGGTACTACAGCCGTCAGTAGATGATCTCCATCTAAAAGCCACCAAAAAACGACCAAAGCTCCCATTTTGGGTTATTAGAGAGTGCGTATATGAAAATCTATGGCTGTATCATCCTCTTACTGATTGAAAAGCAATCTAAAAGCAATCGATGGAGGAGGTGTTATGCAAGAGTTCGTACTGGGATTGGATATTGGCTATTCCAACATGAAACTGACTATGGGCTATAAGGATGATGAGCCAAGAACAGTGATTATGCCTGTTGGGGCGGGACCGTTGAAGCTGATGCCGCAGCAGTTAATTGGGGTCAGTTTGGATATCGAAAATTATTGTACGTTAGGCTCATTTTTTGACCATCAATGATGAGCCAATATCTGGCGAAATTTAACAGAACCGCCTATGCCCCAAATCCCGTATCGGTAGATATCATTTTTGTAGTAACTTTCCTTCCGACAGTATCACAGCCAAAAATAATATAAATATATGATTTATATCGCAAATAAAGGTAGTTATGTTTATTCTTAGTTATACTATAGTGGAGTATGCATTGACGATAATTATATACTCCACTATAGTATATAAAATCAAAAATGGTGAGGTAAATAATGCCCAGTACTCCTGAAGAGAAAAAAAAGGTCCTTACCCGTGTTCGCCGCATTCGGGGTCAGATTGATGCTCTGGAAAGAGCGCTGGAAAATGGTGCTGAATGCCGTTCCATTCTTCAGCAGATAGCTGCCGTTCGCGGAGCAGCTAACGGTCTTATGGCAGAGGTGCTCGAGAGCCACATACGGGAAACCTTTGACCAGAATGACAGCTACAGCCATGAAATCAGTAAATCCGTTGACGATACGATTGAACTGGTTCGCGCCTATCTTAAATAGCTAAGCCATCACATTGAGGATAATTTACATATGAAATCACGTGCTGCCGTTGCATTTGCACCAGGGAAGCCCCTGGAGATTGTTGAAATTGATGTTGCACCACCTAAAAAAGGCGAGGTGCTGATTAAAAATACCCACACCGGTGTCTGCCACACCGATGCCTTTACCCTCTCCGGGAACGATCCTGAGGGCGTTTTCCCGGTGGTTCTCGGCCACGAAGGGGCCGGTGTCGTCGTGGAGGTCGGTGAAGGCGTGACCAGCGTGAAGCCGGGAGACCATGTGATTCCGCTTTACACCGCCGAATGCGGGGAGTGTGAATTCTGTCAGTCCGGGAAAACGAACCTCTGTGTATCGGTTCGCGAAACTCAGGGAAAAGGACTGATGCCTGACGGAACCACCCGCTTTTCTTACAATGGCCAGCCTCTTTACCACTACATGGGATGCTCCACCTTCAGTGAGTATACGGTAGTGGCCGAGGTTTCTCTGGCAAAAATTAACCCGGAGGCAAACCATGAACACGTCTGCCTGCTGGGCTGTGGCGTGACTACCGGGATTGGCGCTGTTCACAACACAGCGAAAGTACAGCCTGGAGATTCTGTCGCTATTTTTGGTCTTGGCGCAATCGGTCTGGCTGCCGTTCAGGGGGCTCGCCAGGCAAAAGCAGGACGCATTATCGCTATCGACACCAACCCGGCCAAATTCGAACTTGCCCGTCAGTTCGGTGCAACCGACTGCATCAACCCGAACGACCATGACAAACCGATTAAAGATGTGCTGCTTGAAATCAACAAATGGGGCATTGACCACACTTTTGAATGTATCGGTAACGTCAACGTTATGCGTGCGGCGCTGGAAAGTGCTCACCGTGGCTGGGGCCAGTCCATTGTCATCGGCGTGGCCGGCGCCGGGCAGGAGATATCCACCCGTCCATTCCAGCTCGTTACCGGGCGCGTATGGAAAGGTTCTGCTTTCGGCGGAGTGAAAGGCCGTACGCAACTTCCGGCCATGGTAGAAGATGCCATGAAGGGTGAAATTGAACTGGAGCCATTTGTTACCCACACGATGACGCTGGATGAAATCAATGAGGCCTTCGATCTTATGCATGAAGGTAAATCAATCCGTACGGTAATCCGTTACTGATAGCGTCTTAACTGAGTCAAACCAACTGAAGGAAATGGATCATGGCAACACCTGTAATTTCTGGTAATGACGTTTTTTCCCACGTCTTCATCGGTGCATCCGATGTTGAAAAATCCGCTGATTTTTACGATGCTGTCCTCGGTACGCTTGGCATCAATAACCTCGGCCCGTTTGGCAATGGCTGGGTACTTTATGGTCGCGAAAAGCCAGCCTTTATTATTGCACATCCGGGCAACGGTGAAGCGCCATCGGCCAACGGCGTTACTGTCGGCTTTGCAGCTGCAAGTCCGGAAGAAGTTGATGCTTTCCACGCCGCGGGCCTTGCCGCCGGAGGGAAAGATGAAGGTCAGCCTGGCCCGCGCAGCCATCTCCCTGGAGCCTATGCAGCCTACCTGCGAGACCCTGCGGGTAACAAAATCACGGCTTATACGTTCATCTGACGTCCGGCTATAAAGAGACTTCCCCTGACTCCCTGTCAGGGGAAATAACCATGAGACAGAGGCTGATGGAACTCATCGAGCAGCATGCCAGCGCTGGCGGCTGGCAAAACGTATACCGCCATAATTCACAAACACTTAATTGTGGGATGAATTTCGGTGTTTATCTTCCCCCCAAAGCAGCAACAGAAAAACTGCCGGTCCTGTACTGGCTCTCGGGTCTGACCTGTACGGAGCAGAATTTCATCACCAAATCGGGTATGCAGCATTATGCCGCCAGGAACAACATCATCGTCGTTGTTCCTGATACCAGTCCCCGTGGAGAGCATGTCGCAGATGCTGACAGCTACGATCTGGGCCAGGGTGCCGGATTTTATCTGAACGCGACGGAACATCCGTGGAACACGCATTACAGGATGTATGACTATATTCTCCATGAGCTTCCGGATGTTGTCATGGAGCATTTACCTGTAACATCAAGGAAATCAATATCCGGTCACTCCATGGGGGGGCTGGGAGCGCTGGTTCTGTCGCTGCGAAATCCTGATGAATATGTGAGTGTATCGGCATTTTCACCAATAGTGTCACCTTCTCAGGTGCCATGGGGACAACAGGCATTCACCGCGTACCTGGGTGAAAATAAAAAAACGTGGGAGCACTACGATCCCGTCAGTCTCATTTTACAGGGTGCGAAATTACCAGAAATTTTTATTGACCAGGGATTAAGTGACGCCTTTTATGAAGATCAGTTACGCACTAAAAGTCTTGAAAGAGTGTGCAACGAGATGAACATCAACACATCATTCCGATATCATACTGGTTACGACCACAGCTATTATTTCATTTCCAGCTTTATTGGTGAGCACATTGCTTACCATGCCAACAGGCTCAGGCTGTCAGCATGAGTTGATTTCCAGCCTCAGAAAATGTGCTTAATTTTCAGGCCTGAACAGGGCCTGAATCCTGCAGACCTGAGATGTGCTGTAACCGGTGGCTTCAGCAGTTTCTCTTATGCTCAGTTTCTTGACCTGTCGGTAATACAGAACTTTCTTATGTCGTTCCTGATCGGCCTGTTTGCCCCGGTATTTTCCCAGCGTATGTGCCCGTTCAATTCCCTGCTTCTGCCGATGGCGGCGGCTCAGCCAGTCCTTATGCGACATCGAGGCCATCAGGTCGATAAGCATATTATTGATGGCGGTTATCACGGCGCGGGTGATTGGGTCAGCCTGCGAAGGATCTTTATCTGACAGCGCCTGCCATGAGGTGGGTACATCGAGGCTGACAATCCGCAGCTCGTGTTGCTCGATTTGCTTTTTCAGCGTCATCCAGTCGCTGTTGCTCAGACGGGTCAGACGGTCTATCTGCTCGACCAGTAAAATATCATTGCGGTGACTGTCCATCAGTAAGCGCCCCAGTTCCGGGCGGTCAAGTTTTGTACCGCTGATGTTCTCCCGGTAGTAACTGGCTATTTTATGTCCCCGCTCCTGAACAAACTGCTCCAGCATCTCTTTTGCCCGATCGGCGAACTGATCTTCCGTCGATGCCCTTAAATAAGCTCTGATGAACATTTTTCCACCACGTTATCGCATTTAAGTTATTGCATTTAATCTATCGCATATAGGTTATGTCATTCATCGTGTGCCGTCACGTTTTGAATATGGCGTCAGGGTGTACCCTTATGCGATAAGCATTTCTGTTAAAAATACCGCATCGGATAATTTACGAGGGAAACTATATGGCAAGGAGGCAGATTCTTTCTCTGTCGGAAAGAGAATCATTACTGGCATTACCGGACGAAGAGTTAACGCTGACCCGGATGGCGTATTTCAGTGAACATGATCTGGCACTTATCAGTGCCCACCGTAAACCTGCCAGCCGTTTTGGTTTTGCCGTCCTTCTTTGCTATCTGAAAAATGTCGGCTTTACCCCGGATAAAAAAATCCCTCCCTCTGATGCGCTGCTGAAGCATATCGCCAGCAGGCTAAAACTTACCGGGGATCTCTGGCCAGCTTACCTTTCCGGCAGGGAAACCACGCGACGCGAACATTTAACCGAACTGTACCGCTATCTTGGCTTAAAAGCGTTCACCGGCAAAATACAGCAGGACTGTATTACACACCTGCTGCCGATGGCGACGCGCACCGATAAAGGTATTCTCCTGGCCGAAGAACTACTGGTCTGGCTCCGGCAGAACAACGTGATAATCCCCTCGATTGATGTCGTGGAGCGTTCCTGTGCTGAGGCCATGGCAGGCGGCGATAAAATCGTGTTTCAGACCCTGAATGCCCCGTTAACTCCGGCTCACAGGGATGCTCTGGATTGTTTACTTGAGTCATCGGATAATCAGTCTTCCAGGCTGACATGGCTTCTGCAACCTCCGGGTAAAATCAATGGTAAGAACGTGCTGCAACACCTTGATCGGCTCAGTAGCATTGAATCGCTGGCATTACCGGAAGGTATAGATCGTACCATTCACCAGAACCGGTTGCTGAAACTGGCGCGGGAAGGCCGAAAGATGAGCAGCCGGGATTTGACCCGATTTTCAGCAGCCCGGCGTCATGCGATCCTGGTGTGCGTGCTGGAAGAAGCCAGAGCCACACTGACAGACGAAGTGATTGAGTTGCATGAGCGAATGCTGAACAGCCTTTTCAGCAAAGCCAAAAGAACACAGGCTGAGCGCCTTCAGCAGACCGGAAAGCTGATCCAGTCAAAACTGAGGCAGTACATCAATGTCGGTCAGGCGCTGTCTGATGCCCGTGATTCCGGGGGAGATCCATGGCTCGCAATAGAAAACATACTCCCATGGCCTGAATTTGTCGCCAGTCTGGAGGAAACACGCCATCTCGCCAGAAAAAATAATTTTGACCCGCTGCATATTATTACCGAGAAATACAGCACATTACGGAAATATGCCCCGCGCATGTTGTCAGCTTTACAGTTAATCGCAACTCCGGCAGCGCAACCTCTGGCTGATGCGCTGGTTGTGATCAAGGATATGTACCGGAAGCAGTCACGTAAAGTTCCGGCCACCGCGCCGCTTGAGTTTGTCCCAGAAAGTTGGCGCAAGGTGGTAATTACACCTGCGGGTATTGACCGGCAGTACTATGAATTTTGTGCGCTCAGCGAGCTTAAGGGGGCGTTGCGTTCCGGGGACATCTGGGTTAAAGGCTCACGCCGCTACAAAAATTTTGATGATTACCTCATTCCCGAAAAGGACTTTGACAAACTCACACCGGCGCTGCCACTTCCCGTATCTGCTGATTATCATGAGTACATTACCAGCCGTATGACCCTGCTTCAGTCCAGGCTTGAAGAGGTCAATGCCATGGCTGCCCTTGGTGAACTGCCCGATGTGGAAATATCTTACAGGGGCGTAAAAGTCTCTCCGCTGGATAACAGCGTTCCGGTGCAGGTTTCACCGCTGGCAGAGCTGGTTTACAGCATGCTACCGCGCCCTAAAATCACGGAAATTCTCGATGAGGTAAACAGCTGGACGACGTTTACCCGACATTTTTCGCATATAAAAACTGACATTACCCGTCCCGATATCCGCCTGCTTCTCACCACCATTCTTGCGGATGGCATCAATCTTGGCCTGACCAAAATGGCGGAAGCCTGCCCCGGTAGCACCAAATCATCACTCGAAGATATTCAGGCATGGTACATCCGCGACGAAACCTATTCAGCAGCCCTTGCAGAGCTGGTAAACGCGCAGGGGAAAAGGCCGCTGGCGGCATTCTGGGGAGACGGGACAACATCATCATCAGATGGACAGAATTTCAGAACAGGCAGATCAGGCCGCTACGCAGGGCAGGTTAACCCGAAATACGGGCAGGAGCCCGGACGTCAGTTTTATACCCATATTTCGGATCAATACAGCCCGTTTTACACCTGCATAATCAGTCGGGTCAGAGATTCAACCCATGTGCTCGATGGCTTGCTGTACCACGAAAGCGACCTGGAAATCAGGGAGCATTACACCGATACAGCGGGTTTCACCGATCATGTCTTTGCCCTGATGCATCTGCTGGGATTTGCGTTCTGTCCGCGAATCAGGGATCTCCACGACAAGAAGCTATTTATCAAAGGGAAAGCAGGCCAGTACCCGGCGCTTCAGTCACTGATATCAACAACCAGCCTGAATCTGAAAGAGATCGATATTCACTGGCGTGAAGTGCTGCGTCTGGCAACCTCGATAAAGCAGGGAACCGTGACGGCATCCCTGATGCTGAAAAAGCTTGCCAGCTACCCCAAGCAAAACGGGCTGGCCAAAGCACTGAGAGAAATTGGCCGTATTGAACGAACTCTGTTTATGCTCGACTGGTTCCGCGATCCTGCACTGCGTCGGCGGGTACAGGCGGGGCTGAATAAAGGTGAAGCCCGTAACGCGCTGGCGCGAGCGGTATTTATGCACCGGCTGGGAGAAATCAGGGACCGAAAACCGGAAAATCAGAGCTATCGCGCCAGTGGACTGACGCTCCTGACAGCTGCCATATCCCTGTGGAATACCGTCTATATGGAAAGAGCTGTCGATGCTCTGAAGCGTAAGGGAGTGAAGATCAACGAGCAACTGCTGTCGCATTTGTCCCCGCTAGGCTGGGAACACATCAATCTGACAGGCGATTATATATGGAAAAGCAACCGGATACCGTCAGCCGGTAAGTTTCGTCGGCTGAGGCCAGCTAAATTAGGCAGGTCAAAAAATAACCTTAACGTACAATAATTTTCGATATCCAAACTGACCCCTAATTGGAGGAGCAGCAACGGATAGCTGCATTCAAGTCATGATTGATAATGAGCAATGGGTTGCCGGTGTTGAACCAGAACGGCTACAAGGATGGGAACGTGAGTTACATAGTGACTATCCTTCTACTAACCCATATCGGGCCTTATTTTATGCGGCTCTCCTGCTATCTGAGCAGAAGGAGATTGATGTTTTAGTGACAGGGCTTCCGGTTGATCAGTACATGAAAGCTGAGCTGCGAGATGCGCTAAAAGTAAGATTGGAAGGGGTACATCAGATCACTCCTAAGCGGAGCGTTGCAGTGAAATCTGTGATCGTTGTTCCACAGCCAGCGGGAGCTTATATGGATGTGGTTAACTCAACCTCGGATGAAGAGCTACTTGAAATCATTCAAGGGGGTAAAACCATTGTTATTGACCCTGGTTTTTTCTCTGTTGATTGGGTGGCGCTTGAAGAGGGAGAAGTTCGCTATCACTCGTCGGGTACAAGTCTCAAGGCTATGTCAGTCCTGTTACAGGAGACTAATCTTTTGATTCGTGCAGATCATGGTGGGGCTCCAGGCATTGAGAAAATCGAGAAGGCTATCCGAGCGGGTAAGCAGGAGATTTTTTTGTATGGTGAGAAAGTATCAATCACGGATTATTTCAAGAAAGCCTCTATCCAGGTAGCTCAGAGTGCTCTCATTCCAATGCGTTCGTCTATGCGAGAGGATGGGATGGATGCTGACGTAGTGCTTTTAGCTGGTGGGGGTGCGGAGGCATACAGAGAGGCTGCGAAGGAGCTTTTTCCTAAGAGCCGGATCATCTTGCCAGATGACTCGGTTGCAGCAAATGCGAGAGGTTTCTGGTTTTGTGGCTGATGTATAGGGGGTTGCGGTGAGTGATGGCAAATGGGATGGAAAAATATCGAATTTGAATATATCCGAACAATCGTTCCCGGAGCTCTATCATGAGCTGTCCCAGATGCAGCATAAAACGCGTAGTGATAGGCTACGCGCTCTTGCATTGTTGGGGCTTTATTCTCTCCGACTTTCTGGCAATATGGTCCCCTTGGGACACGGACAGCCGAGCTCAACTGTGCAGCAGCCTGAGATTGCACAGGATGATAAAAAGTTAAGCTCTCAGCGCGGTTCGTTAAAAAATAAACTGATGGGCTCTGTATAAATGAAAGACTCTGGGGTTATTTCTCAATTATCTGTGGGGGAGCGAAGAGAGTTAGTTATCGCTGAACTCAAAAGAAAGCATCGTATACGCACCCTATTCAAAGGGCTACCTGTAAGCGAAGTTCGAGAAATTATAGAGAGAATGCAAGGCGTTTGTGATGAGCTGGAAGTGGAGTGCAAGAGACGTGAAGAGGATGAGAAAGAAAGGCGGAGTCGTGCTGAAAAAATCATGAATGACATGATTTCCTCTGGTGTTGATATAGAATTTTTAAGTGAGGTTTTTACATCAAAATCAGAGGGTTCTAATGCAAAGTACGTCAAGGATGGCATCACATGGAGCGGCTATGGCCGCCGCCCAGAAGCCTTTAAAGGATTGACAGATATTGAGTTAGAAAGGTTTCGTATTCATAACGCCAAGTCAAAATAAAATTAAGCGCCAAATTTTATTTTGGCGCTTAATTTATCAGTGGTGCTGAATTTATAATCAAGCACACTCCTTCTCTAGAATAATACTTTTGTTAATGTCAGCACTCTTTGTTGATTCCTTACAGAATGGACAGTCAACGCTTGTTCGCTGATTAACGGATGTGTAGTAGGTGCATTTGCACTTGTTACACTCTTCTAACATACCCTCCCCACTTCGCAATTCAGATGCTAGACACCAGGCATCGGTAATATCTAATGGAGTCCATTTAGCTCCTTTCATGCCAGGGACCTCGGCACGTATAGCATGATAAATACGAAAAGCTTTATCCAAAGCTGCAATTTCTATGGAGCGAGTAACAATGGCAATTGTACCAATGTTACAATATAGCTGCATTAATATTGATGCTTGTATTTTGTCATTATTGCTTTGAATGATGGTTGCTCCACCTCGGACAGCTCTCGATTTCCTCTCGATAGAGAAACCATCTCGCTCAAGATCCTTGCAAAGTCTTCTTACTTGCTTATAGGTTAACCCCGTTTCAATAGTGATTATTTTTGAAATGTAACCAGATAGAGCCATGTTTCTTGCTTTGACCCAGCGCCCTAAAATGCTTGAGGAGCCAATATTCATCATCTCCCTTTCCCTTTTAGAGATTGTTGCAATTTCTTGAGTACAGGTTGAGTGAGGTCCTCACGGTTCTGATCCAGTATCTCGCCAATGATGGTAGGGGAGAATCGAAGCGTGAAGTGGGTCAATGTTGTGCCAGACATATGACGTAGTTGGCTATCTGTTGCTTTAGCAACTAGTTCGGCAAGCTCGTTGGAGACTCCAAATACCTCTTTTGCTAAGCCTATATCTTGAATTGCAATGCGGTTAAATAGCAACCAGTAAGCTGCATCAAACTCATCAACTCTCTGGTTAATGAAAACCATTGGATCGTAGTCTTCATTTAACCTAGTAATGAGAATGTGCTCGGGGGTCTCTAATCTAAAAGATAAGACTACACCAGATGCTAGAGCACATATTTGGCTATGAGTAGCCTGAGCAAGCCGTTCAGCAATATCCATCCCGATGCAGAACTGAGTTGCCGCCTCCACTGGGTTTTCTTTTGCTAAAGTACATAGCAAACTCCACAAGTTCATATCGAACTCGTAGACATTTCTATCTACTTCTTGCTCTGTAACTTGTACAGCCTTGAATGCAGAGGCCTCGATGATATTCTGCTCTAGAAGTTCCACGATATCCTCCTTACAGATCACGAAGGTTACGGTAGATAGCCAGTATTCGACTGCCGTAGTTTCGAGCTCTAGCCTCATCGTTCCAGGAGTGATATCGCCCGATACCAAGCTCCAAATCACTTGGTGATGATTTTATTGCTTCGGAGAGCACCTCACTTCCGATCATTACATTTGTTTCTGGATTCAGAAGGTCTGTAGGGGAGGAAACTCTATGCCCATTCCAACGCAGATTTACTTGCATGAAACCGACATCAATACGGCCCCCATAAAGACGGATTAGCTCTACGAGTCTCTCTTTAGCTTTTTCTTCCGACTTTTCGTAATAGGGAGCATCCGGAACTCGGAGCGTCCACGGCCACGGGCTAATAGAGTCATTCCCTCGCCCTGAGGCTGACTCAGCTAACGAAACTGAGTAGATAATGAGTGGATCTATCCCATATTTTTTAGCTGCCTTGTCAAAAATGGTTCCTTGTAAGTCAATAGCATTTGTAGCTGATGACAAAAAAAGCAGAGAAAGAACCAGTGATTTTATTTTTGTATTCATCAGGTTGTCTCCTTCTTTGGCATACCATTTTGTACGTCATATCGTTCAGGCCATAGCTGTGTCGGTTTTGTACCCAATGCTTTGGCTATTTCGTGCTCCCATCTAGGGTTTTGCTTATAGAGAGCTCTTGATAACACTTGGCGAGATGTTTGGTGTTGCCTTGCCAGGGACGCCAAAGTCATCCCATTAATTTTTAGGTTGTACTTTATCCACTCTCGCTTTTCGTTTGGGTCACTTGGAAGCTCACCAACCAAGGTATTACTCATCTCTGATGACTCCTTTTTCGTAACTGAAAAATCAAAAACAGCACACCTGTCCAGGTGTGAAAGGTGGTTTCTGGTGCTAAAAAGTGAAGTTTTTTTGCGTCTCTTTTAGAGATCTATGATTGTCATAAAATGACATATTTTTACATTTATAAGTCCATAATATGATGCTGTCAATAGAATAAATTCTTTAAAAACATGGAATTAACTATGTTACGGTAGAACAATCCTGCAATGTTTTATTAATCAATAAGATAGATGTGAAATACAGGAATTGTGTAATTACTATCAGTAAAATAGGGGTTTGTGATTTACTTAGTTGATAGTAATCAAGTGCAAAAAATGAAGTTCTTTTGCAGTTGGAATAAGTAGCCGTTAAAGCCATTAATTTGACTTATTGTTCGTCCGTTTATGGAAATGTTCGGCTTACGTCTATGGTTTGCTAGATGTGGCTTCTTCAAGCAATTTCTAGCTGTAATAATTGTGAAATATTAGGTGTAGTTATGTGATACAGAAAGGGGCTGATGTGGATGATGCACGATCAGGCCTGATTATGTAGATGGTGGGGAAATACAAATCGTCCATCTATAGTGGAAGTTATTAATGAATCAGAAGTACAGGAAAGAGGCCAGTTGAAGGCATCTTTGCAGGCTGGAACCAAAGCAAAATGCTGAGCTTATGGTTGAAGGATTTGATCAGAAAATGACTCTGCATCGACTTGCAGAATGGAGTCAAAGCGCAAACTATGACTTGGTTTCTAGTGTATTCGATTTGGTTGACATGTTCAACAGTGTAATTCTATGTAATGCTTTGTTAAGAAGTGACAGCTTCGGATAATGGGGAAGAGTTTCACATGTGAAACAGTTTTGATGGTACTTGAAATGTCTCTAGCTAGTGACTTCCCTTGTAATTCTTTGCCCTATTCATAGTTGCATTTTTTGATGCTGTGTTAAACTTAAACAAAAAGGAGGGCATTATGAAGTTAATCACCACTGTTTCCCTGAATATGCTTCTCGCGTTTATGATCCCGCTTGGTATTGTGATGATGGGAGACACCCGTTGGGGGGTGATCATAATGATGATCCCAGTGATATTCTGGGGGGGACGTTTTCTGCTCTTTGTGCATAAAAGTAAGTGGGCTGCGGGGCTTTTTTGGCTAGGGATTACCTATCTTCAATGGCAAGTTGCTATTGGTATTCTATGTGCCTTTTTGGTCTTTCTGTTTATTAGAAAGCTCCTACGCACAAAAGCGGAGTACACCAAACAGCCCTCATCACGTGAAGATGATGAGGACTTGTATGCGCTATCTACTGACATCTCAACGAGAAGTCGCTTTGGTTTACATGGAGGAGTCGGTATCGGTGATG
This sequence comes from Edwardsiella anguillarum ET080813, assembly GCF_000264765.2. Classification (GTDB taxonomy): domain Bacteria; phylum Pseudomonadota; class Gammaproteobacteria; order Enterobacterales; family Enterobacteriaceae; genus Edwardsiella; species Edwardsiella anguillarum. Next base: position 39,539 of record NZ_CP006665.1, on the reverse strand, counting down.
ATTAGGAAGTGGGAAGACCTTCCCACTTCCAGTCTTCTGATCAGAATCTTTGATTTGAGATGTTATAACCACGTATAGGTGTTAGGTAACTACCGGATCGGTCTCCAGCATCAGTCGAGTTTTGTAAGGCATTAACCAACTTATCAGTAAACTCCTCAGAGTGTTCTGATAGAACTGGACGACCTCCTTGCATCATTGGGGAGCCATCGGGGTTACGTTCGGCATACTCCATTTTTAGGTTTTGTACTGCCTGGGCCATTCTGTCTTTATCAGTATCGTATGACTCTGCATAGACGGCGGCCTGAGTCGGTGTTAGGCCATAGCGATCCTGCGCTATGGATCGCATAGTATCTTTGAATTCAGCTCCATATTGCGTCATAAACTGCTGGGCTGATGCCCCTCCAGCTTCTGAGGCTGATTTGAAAGCGGCTGCATAAAATGCTCCTCTTTCTTCCATACTCATTCCTTTTGCTGCGGCTGATAAATCAGACTCTCCAGTTAACCATTCCTTGGCTGCGCTATAGCCACTTGCTGCTGCACCTACGATATTACGCCCAAGTTTTGCCATTCCAACTACAGCTCCCCCAGCATTGCCAAACTCTTGTCTAACCGCCTCATCACTCTGTTTGGTAGCCTCAATAAATTTATCTCGTTGCTCAGGCGTCATGCTGCGTAACTGACCCATAGCTTGATTGAATGTATCGACACCGGCTTTACCTCCTGTGACCAAGGCACCACCAGCTTGTTCAGCTTTACGGTTCAACCAATCCGAAGAGTTATCCCATGCTCCCCATCCTGAGGCACTCATGGACATTTTAGGTAGAGAGTTTATCAAGTTGTTTTGAGCTCTTTGCTGATAAGGTGCCGAGAATTCTTGCTCTTGCTGTTGTGCATGAGTATTCATCCTAGATGTACCAGCCGCATTATTGTCTTGAACTAAATGACTATTGCTGGGTAACTGACTTGCTTCTGACTCGGGGTTAGTATTTGCGATAGTTGATGTTTGCTCTCTGAATCCTGGAGCAAGGTTGGGGCCGTTACCAATAGCAGTTTGTACTTCACCTGTTACTCCTGACGAATGAGGCCCTTGTATACCTTGATTTCCGTATGCATCGCCCTCGTATGAGTTATTACGGCCTGATGCGGTATTGATGGCTTGTAGTGCTGCCATATAGCCACCGGTTTCTTTCCCTGGCTCATAGTTTCGGGAGTTGGTCATAGCTGTAAGCCGGGCGGCTGCTTGAGCAACATCATGATTCATGCCGTATGCATCTGACTGATAGCGCTGTTGTAAAGAGGCCGCTTCATCTCGTACAGCTTGAGGGGCTGCATTGCGGAAGTACGAGTTAAGTTGGCCCATTGCTGCGGGGTCTTTTGATACAGCGCCTCCCAGAGCTTTAAAGTCAGTATTTGTCATCGATCCCATCTGATTTTGCAGTTGGCTCATCGTTGTGTATGTATTGCTAGCTGAGACAAGTTCGGATGCTGATGATGATAGGTTCTTGGAGAGTGTATCTCCCCATGTATGTTTAAATGACTCTCCTCCTGAGCGACTAAAGCTTTGAGCCAGTTGATTGGTAAGTGATTGAGAGTCTGCCTGTGAAAAGTTCATACCCTTCATGTATTGGCTAATACTATCAGCAGAGTACGTGGTCCCATCCTGGGAGGAGGATTCTGATGCACCTGTGACACCTCCTTTGAGGCTTACTGGTGAGCCACCGGATGCGACTGATGCGGCCTTACCGGCTAAAGGCATTAGCATTTTTGCGGCCTGAACTGCATCAATAGAGCCAGAGGCTTGTGCAGCTACGATTCCTCTTACAGCATCAGCGTGAGAGTCATTAACTTGGAATTTATCCATAAAACTTTTGGTTTGTTGATTGACCAACTGACTTTGCGATGTGTTTTGTGAGGCAATACTACGTCCTATATTGGATAACCTTGAGTAGGCTTGATCTTGGCTAACTCCATCGGATAACCCGCGGCTAAGAGTGCTTTGGAATGCCTCTGATTTTTGAGTTTGTAGTGCTTGTGCAGAGCTCACACCAGAGCTTAGTGTTGAGCCTATGGATAATTTCCCGATCATCCCCTCTGCACCTGATGCCATCACTCCACTAAATTGATTATGTTTGTAGGCTGGTTGACTCTCCATGACTGATCCCTGCTTGAGTAGATCAGGTGTTTGCATTTTTTCATCCACATGGTCTGCGCCATTGATTCGTGAAGCTAGGCTAGTAAAGGCGTAGGTGCTACCTGTCACTATGAATAGGGATATTACAGGTGTGGCAGCCGCAAGCATTCCTCCCGTCGCAATCCAGTGTTGCAGTTCATCACCCGTTTTTGATAGCGCGTACATGGAGTTGAGCCCTGATGCACTAAGGCTTGCCATACTATTGGATGCAGCGGTATGTACAAATAGGTTGATGATAGAGAGCACTGGCATCCATAACTGAATCCATAGAATGGTTTGTACATATTTTCCAGCCAGTTGAAGCCCAAAACTACCCATTACGATGATAAAAGCAATAATAGGTGTGATCGCATAAATAAAGCCTTCAAAAAATGTCAGCATAGGGCGAACTACAGTCATAAACATAGTTTGCTCCGCTGCCCATTGTGTATTTCTTTGCTGAATTGCTTGGTTGATCATTAATGCCGAGCTGTAGTCTTGCAAATCTTGGTAACGGCCAGATGCAGCTTCATTGTAGAGAGGTTCTAGAATTGCAGTCTTGAGATACTCTAAAGATGACGTTGTAGTTGCCCCTAGAGCTTCAAGAGAGTTTGTAAGTTTTGATAGTGCAGTGTTCCCAGTAGATGTATCTATCCCGAGTATGCTGTTGAGTGTATTAATAACGAAGGGACTGTTCAGATTTGCGGTAGCTGCACTTAATGCAACCCAGCCGTCTGTACATGAGTAGTCAACTCCGTCCGGAATCGCTGGCGATAAGTATAGCCTGGTCCCATATAGCTTAGATTCAAAGCGTAAGGCAGCATCAATAGGAAGAGTCATGATATCTTCGAGTGATGTAATATTCAGATCGATCTTTGTCAAAGTACATTCACGAATATAGTTATTCCATGACCGTCTGATGTCTACATAGCCGCCTCCAGATGCACGGTTGAGGGCTGCTAACACTCCGGCATCATAAGCTCGCCTTCTGGTATCGTTTAGTAGCTTTAGGGTTTCAGAAAAGTGGTTTTCTGTGATGTTGGGTACAATAACACCATATCCAGTTTCAAATAGATGAGTGATGGTATAACCAACATTAGAGATCACACCACCAGCGAACCCTACACCTATTGGTACGTTCGCTACGACACGCACCTGCCCTGTGTATGCATCTTCGATTGTTACAGTAGTTGTTGGCCCGAAGAAACATGCGTATAGAATCCAGCCTACAAGTATTTGTTGAAAATTAATCTGTTTTGCACCTTGGAAGACAGATTGGATGCAGATCATCAAAATGCCAAGAAGAAGACCGATGCTGACCATTCTCTCAAAATCACCAGTATCGGTAATCATCGAGACAGCGATCAGAATCTGCTCTAAAAAAGCAGAGTCTCCGATGGAGTAGATTGAAAATTGTCCCATAGGTAATCAGTCCCTTTACTTAGTGCTTGGCGGAGTGGATAAAGTTGCCAGCATATATTTTTGCTTTCGTATATTTTCTAATAGTGCATTGTACTTTTGTATTTGTGTCGCTAAGTCACCATATTGTGAGGATAGTAGGGAGTATTCGGAACGGATTTGTTCTTGGGATTGGGATAGCAGATCTAGTGCTTCCTTTTTATAAGGAGATTTGCTATTTGCCATAGATATCCTAGCCGCGCGGAAAAACTCCTCGGTAAAACTATACATCATCGCGAGAGCGATCGCGCCAGATGACTCTGTTGCAAAGATCGTTGCCCCATCTTGAGATAGGACAGATAGGTTACGGATAATTGTACCTAGCCCACCAGGAAGGTTTGAGACAAAAGCTTTCTCTGGGTCACTAAGGGTGCCTGAGTTAGTGGCGTATTTATATATAATCCCTGGTCTAGTGGCTGTACCTAATAACATATCTGCTATTTGATTTTTTATTCCTTTAATTGCTACTGTTTTATTGTTTGTTCCTGCACTCAAACAATTTTCCGTGTCTCCACCACATGAATAGACCTCGACAGAAGCTCCGGAGATTAGATCGGATAGAGATATTTTGTTCCCTGGGAGCGTTGTCATTGGGGTTGTTTTTGCCCCTTTACCGCTTGAGTTTGGATCGTTGACAAGATCACCAATTATAACAGTGCCAGTTAATGACATAATAGCTTCGAGAAGGGTGTTGTCACCGTATTGGAACCATGTATTTGTATTGTTGCTTTTTAATTGCTTCCAAACTATATTACCTATCATCTTGTTATATTCATCAGGTTTGTTTTCTTTCAGCTCCTCTAATGGACTCTTTCCACTAGTTTCTTGTTTTGAACCGAAGAAATCCTCAAAGAGGCCCGTAGTCGTAGCTTTTATTGATGCATCCGTTTTGTGTTTTATATCCATCCCGCTGACTAAATCATTTACGATCCCTTGAGAAAGTTGACAAGTGTTCCCCAGGTGCTGGTTGAGTGCTTGTACTTTTTTCTGGAAGTTTTCTATCCACTTAGCACCATCTGGAAAAACATTATCCAAAGCCAACTGGAATGCATACCCTTTTGCGTTAGCTGCGACAGCTCGGAGAAGCTGAACAATCTGATCTGCATTAATGAAGGATAGGGAGCCTCCGAATAGATCTACGCCACCGCATCCGGCTTTCCATGAAGGGGGAGCAAAGCTAACTAAATTTTCATCAAATATTCTTGTTTTTGTTGTAAACCGGCCACCAGCTATAACACCACGTCGTTGGCTTTCATAAACACCAGGGGGAGTTGCGTTGCTCATTTCATTGAATAATTTATCCATTTCTGATTGTAGGCCATTACTAGCGAACGCTACTGATGAGGATGACATCCAGATAGCAGTTACGATGCCTACAGCGAGTAAACTTTTTGTTGTTGTTTTAAGTCGAGCCATTTTAGTTCTCCTGTAGTTTTTCTCGGATGTATTGCATGAGTTGGTTTGGTGGTACAAAGTTTGTTTCGTTACTATTTGCCTGGGATAAGTTATGAAGATCTTTACTTAGATCGGGTGAGGCTAATCTTTCGGCAATATTATTTTCTAGATTTAGCACCGGTCGAGTTCGGTTAAACTCCTCATCTGAGATCCATGCATTACGTTTTGCTGCGACTAGGATACGATGATTTAGCTCAGGTAGAGACATTGGCCCTTGGCCTATAGGCGCAAACTCTCCATTAGGGGATGCGAGATATACAGCGGGAAATGTAACAATACCAAGCTGTTTTGCATGTCCGTTGTCTATTTTGAATGAAGGGAATAGGCCATTGCGCAGTGGTTTTCCATCCATTGATACGGGCACGATAGAGAACCCTTCGCTTTGTTCTAGCATCTTGATGAGAGGAGCCTGTAGATCACTATATTCATCGTTAGATTTATAAAAAAAGAAAATCCCTACTCTTTGTGCAACTGTTTTGAGTAATTGGTTTTTAGCATTTCCCGCATCTCGATCAACTTGCTGAGATGCGAAAGTGGCTGCGGGGCGTCGAGTAATTTCATCAAGGAATGGGTCGCCTACGACAGCCAGTTCAGTGGCGTCCGAGAATTGTTCTGAACGGTCTATGGCAAAGCGTTGCAAGTACAGGAATGTTCTAACATTCTCAACGGTAGGATTATCCCAGGCAAGGTCCTTGTATTTGGGGAGGTTATCCCTAAACCATTTCGCTGAAAACATTTCAGGACCGGCTGGTGATGTCTCTTCCTGTTTGGGGAGCGCAGGTTTAGCCTCTTCAACGGGTATAGGCTTTGGCTCCGGTTCTTTGGGCTTTTCTTCTGGCTCCAAAGGGTCTTGCTTGTACCAGAACCAACCCTCAGCTTTACGATCATAGAATCGTGACTCTGAACCATCTTGTGCCCACGTATGGCTTATGCCCCCAAGCGATAGGGAGAGCGTTGCTAAGAACGATAGTAAATTTAACGCTGGTTTTCTCATAATATCACGCACCTATTTTCCCATCCTCTTATGGTATCGATAGTTGTAGTGATATTAGGCAGGTGTAACCGCCCATTTTGGGCTCATTGAGCGCTTTGGATACCACGAGTTTTCACATGTGCAATTCACATGTGAATCTATGATTCCAAACTATTTGGTTACTTGGGGTTGTTGGATGATTCTACTGTTTCCTTTTGCTTTTTAAGCAGTCTCTTCTGAGTTATATAACGAACTACTGACTCTAGCGCACTGTTTATCGCGAGCATTCTCATTGCTCGGGTTGAGGCAACATATAGTAGGTTTATCTCATCATCTCTATCTTGAGGAGTGAGTTTCGGGTCTAATACGTCGGGAAAATCATCATATAGTTGAACAAAATCCCACTCTAACCCTTTGCATCTATGAGCTGTTGAAACACTGATATCCGCACTAAACTCCTCTTTGACTGTATTTCTTCGCAGCATGGAGAGGCGAGACGGTATATCATCATAATTATTTATTATTTTTATGGCTCGTAACATCTCCGAGTCTTTAGTTGCTTCGGCTATATCTTGATACTCTAAATAGTCTTCATACTCTTCGAGTATCTTCTTGTTTTTTATCCGTTCTTTTTCGTCACGTGAAAACCAGAAGAGATCTTGTATTTCATTAATTTGATAGGCATCAATCCCACCCACCCAGAATACTTTTGCTCCATTTTCAGTTTGCATCAATGCAGTTTCAATAACTCCCATAACTGTACGATGTAAGATTGCTTTATGCCCAATGTTATTTGGAAGAGACATTACCACTTTATCTTGAGGACCTTTCCCTACTAATGGTTTGTCCTCTTCCTTCAATTCAAGCAATGCATTAGCAACTAAGGAGACATTAGGGCCGAATCGAAAGCTATGGGTCAGATGAAGTTGATCTGCATTTTTTAGTTGTTCGCTGTCTAGAGCATTATTAGCACCTCTAAAACGATAAATTTGCTGGTGACGATCGCCAACAAGGATAACCTTGCAATTTTGCTGTAAGACAATATTGCTTGTTACTGGATTGGCGTCTTGAGCTTCATCGAAGAGAATTGTTGTATATCTTGTTGATAAATTTGGCATACTAAGTTGATATTGCTTGAGGTAGCAGTCATGTACAGTAGGGAATGGATCTTGAGGGTTTGTCATCCTATTCCATATTGCTTCGGCAGATTCTACAATCCATATTTGATATCGCTCCTGCTTTGATGTCAGTATCTTTCCTGTATTCGAACGGATAAAATGAGAATATAGAATCCGCTTATCTGCACTAGACATAAAAGTGTTTAGCGTCTCACGAATATCTTGTACCGCTGTCCAATTTTTGGTATTGACTGCCTGTGCAATATCGCTAAGCCGAATATTACCTGTCAGCTTGTGGTGATAGAGTCTGCCAATTACGGCATATGCAAGTTGATGAGATGTTTTACAATCTACATTAGCTGGAAATTTCTCTTTTGCCTCATCGCGGATTGCTCTGTTATAGGCGATATACAATATGCGAGAGTTTTGGTTTTTAAGCGCATATTTCACTAATGTCGTTGTTTTCCCTGTACCAGCATAGGCTCTTACTACTAGCCTGGAGCCTGTATAGTTCGTTATCAGTGCTTGCTCTGGTGTATCTAGAGGTAATGACTTCATGTATCACCCATTGATAATGATAGTTGGTACTATATTTTGAATATATTTTGTTGCTCAAGCACCTTTGCAATTGCCTATTTTGGGCTTTTAAGTAGAAAAAAGTTATTTTGTGACACTGTAACTGGTAAGATCTTGTTTGGTGGCTTTTTAGCTGTATTATGGAGTATAAGGGTGCTCAGTTGAGCGAAAGTTCACGCTAGGTGAGTTCAAAAGAGAACATTTGAGATGAAAGTTAAAGAATTAATTGAACAGCTTAAAAAACTTGATCCTGAAGCTGTGGTAGTGGTTGCTGGTTTTGAAACACAGAGTACAGGAAAAGTTGCCGGAGCAGACATTATCAAAGAATGCCTGACAACTTCCTGTAGTGAAGACAACATGCAGGGTAATCGCATACTGGCACAAAACGGGACATCATCAGTATGGCTTGGGTGGAGTGGCGACTACCGGACAGAGTATTTTACTCGGGCAATTGATGATCCTGACGAACTGGCATAACTGTTAAGATCGTGGGGGACTGAGGCACTACTGTGTGAGGGTATAACTCTCTCTATTTCTGAGCAGGATAGTCTTATAATTCTCTGTAGATTTCGCGTAGCGATGCCTATCTAGATGTGTAATGTGGCTCGCAAGTTATTTGTGGAAACAGGAAACATGATTGGCGATGTACCGAACAATCACAATCAGTCACATTCTTGGGGCTCGGCGAATTCCCCGATGCTGGTTTGATGCTCGTGGAGTGTCAAGACGGGCGGTGGTTTGTAGAGGTCGATCACGGCATTCCGCTTCAACGGAATGGTTGGTGTCTCTTGCCCTACCGTTATCCCTTACGTCGAGCCCCACTTTTTCGACGCGACGACGAAAACGCTGCAACTATCTTCGCCCTGGATTGTATCAAAAAGATGTATGCCGAACTTGCCAACGTAGGTAGGTACTGCCGTCAAGATGGAGTCATTGCTTATCACTCATGATGAGATTTTTAAGGCGCTGATAATCTGCCTCAATAAAAGCATCCTGTGAGGTATAGCCATTAATAGCTAGTTCATACCATAGGCTCAGAATGGCGGAGGCCTTGGCTGACTCGCAGATATAAACCATACCATGGCTGTCCAGCTTGCATTTACGGATATGCGCTTCCGCGAAATTTGTCAGTTGTTCATAGCTGAGTGAAAACTCCTGATCCATCTTGCACACTCCATCTGATAGATTTGATAGTGTCCGCTTATATATAAAATCATATCATGAATTATTTGATGCTTCGTTATTATATCTCTCCTATCCAGATGCAGATCTGAATTGGGAGGGGCGTCCATCACACCACTACACTATCGCCTCGATCGCCACTCCTGCAAACATCCCGAGCAGAGTAGATGAGGTTTTGTCGGAACGAGTTCTACGTTGTTCTGACGCGTCAAAGTCTCGTAGCATTCCAATCTTGAGAGGGTTGTCCTGGATCACGATGATCGGAAGTGGGGCAGTGACGGTTTTCAGTGCGCCAGCGGCCATGATGTTCGCCACCGGCTGCACCTTCACTTCACGGCGTTCTCGCAAAAGGTGCTCAGGTGTATCGATGACTTTCTGGAGGAGCAGCTCCAGGGGGTAACGATGTGTTGGCCCGGAGCGATCGAGCTCTTCTTGTAGTCGTTTAACGAGTTCGTTCTTGTTTGGTTTTTTCAGCGAGTCCTTACGCTGCCAAGAGAAGCGTATAGAGGAGAGCTCCTCTTGTGCGTAGCAGCGGATCTGACGATAGAGGTGTAGTGTCATGACGCCAGGGCATTCAGCGCGTAATGCTTCAAAGCGTTCATGCCTGGTCTGGTAGTTTGAGATGATGAAGTCCTCGATGGCGGCTTTTGTCGTGTTGATACGCTCAACGGTGGTTTTGATGTTATCGGCAGCGGCGCGTCCGATCCATGTTGGTGATAGCCAGATGATGCCGACGGAGCGGCGAGAAGCTTTCTGAGAGAGCTCGGGGTCGATGTGGAGATCGAGATAGCTTTGAGCGGCGGAGTTGATGGCATCCTGCCCGGATTGTACGGAGACAACAATGTGAGAGGTGGGGTCATTCTCGGCCCCCCGGAGGGTAGGGGTGATGGGAGCGACGTAAGCGGCGCGAGGGGTAAGGGCTCTCAGAGAGGAGGCGAGTAGGGAGAGGTCGTGAGAAAGGTTGGCGAAGTTGACGGAGAGGGAGTTATAGGACATAGGAGTAGCTCCGTATTGTAGTGACAGACCGATTACATTTTAGCCTGAATTAGACCATCATGCAAAGGAGGGGGGAAGAGAAGACGCCGCTATCGCGTCGTCGGGTATTGGTTGGCCATTCGCGCGCGAGAGAGAAAAATGAGAAAGAGAGAAAAAGAGAGAGAAAGAAAAAGGGCGGTCGGGCAGGAAGGGATGGGGAAGTTGAGGGGGAACGGGGGAGCTGGTAGGGGGTTGATCACCCTTCATTGCATGATGGTCTAACTTTGTCTCAATGGTAAGATTTTGGGGGAGTCAAAGGTAAAGATGTTTTGACCGATATGAAAAATCTGGTGATGAGAGGAAATTGCGTACATGGCTGGAATAAGTGATAATCAAATCACTTTTAGGCATGATTTTCGAGAACTATTATGCGTAACTTGAATTTTCGCTCTGCAACAGACTTTGAAGATTTTTGTTGTTCGTGGATGACAGAGATCGTACAGGAAAGAATGAGTAAGCACGTAAAATTCGTTTGTTTTGGTTCACTAGGTCAGGCGCAGAACGGAGTTGATATTACCAGTTATCCTGTCGGCACGCTGCCAGTAGTGGCTCAATGTAAATGGTATTCATCACGCACTTTTACCCTCACAGACTTGAACGTTGAGCTACGGAAGGTGCGAATAAGCGGGGAAATTCTTCTCGGCTGACTCAGTCATTTCATTTCTTCATGTTTGAGCCGATTTTTTCTCCCGTAAATGCCTTGAATCAGCCTATTTAGACCGTTTCTTCGCCATTTAAGGCGTTATCCCCAGTTTTTAGTGAGATCTCTCCCACTGACGTATCATTTGGTCCACCCGAAACAGGTTGGCCAGGGTGAATAACATCGCCAGTTGGTTATCGTTTTTCAGCAGCCCCTTGTATCTGGCTTTCACGAAGCCGAACTGCCGCTTGATGATGCGAAACGGGTGCTCTACCTTGGCACGGATGCTGGCTTTCATGTATTCGATGTTGATGGCCGTTTTGTTCTTGCGCGGATGCTGCTTCAAGGTTTTTACCTTGCCGGGACGCTCGGCGATCAGCCAGTCCACATCCACCTCGGCCAGCTCCTCGCGCTGTGGCGCTCCTTGGTAGCCGGCATCGGCTGAGACAAATTGCTCCTCTCCATGAAGCAGATTACCCAGCTGATTGAGGTCATGCTCGTTGGCCGCGGTGGTGACTAGGCTGTGGGTCAGGCCACTCTTGGCATCGACACCAATGTGGGCCTTCATGCCAAAGTGCCACTGATTGCCTTTCTTGGTCTGATGCATCTCCGGATCGCGTTGCTGCTCTTTGTTCTTGGTAGAGCTGGGTGCCTCAATGATGGTGGCATCCACCAAAGTGCCTTGGGTCATCATGACGCCTGCTTCGGCCAGCCAGCGATTGATGGTCTTGAACAATTGACGGGCCAGTTGATGCTGCTCGAGCAGGTGGCGGAAATTCATGATGGTGGTGCGATCCGGCAGGGCGCTATCCAGGGATAATCGGGCAAACAGGCGCATGGAGGCGATTTCGTACAGGGCATCTTCCATGGCACCGTCGCTCAGGTTGTACCAATGCTGCATGCAGTGAATACGCAGCATGGTCTCCAGCGGATAGGGCCGTCGGCCATTGCCCGCCTTGGGATAAAACGGCTCGATGACAGCGGTCATATTCTGCCATGGCAGAATCTGCTCCATGCGGGAGAGGAAAATCTCTTTTCGGGTCTGACGGCGCTTAGTGCTGAATTCACTATCGGCGAAGGTGAGTTGATGGCTCATGATGTCCCTCTGGGATGCGCTCCGGATGAATATGATGATCTCATATCAGGAACTTGTTCGCACCTTCCCTAATAGTTCTTCCTCAGTGAAACCACTGATTTTAATGAAGTCAGGATTAACGTACGTGATATGGCTTTGAGGGGAGGTAGTCGAAAGAATATTGGCATCTTTTGGGAGTTCTAAGTTTCGACCCGTCACTGGTAAATTCTGGCGCATAAGAACCTCAAGGGTTGGCTGTTTTATTTTATTGTTTTCGGCATTAAGCCCAATTTCTTGAGCGTTACGATAAAGCTAGCATGGAAACGATAGGTGCAAGCAAGTTAAGGGTTGCATCGCGCATGTCAATCTAGGCTATACCCTAACTTGGCGTCAGACCATCCGGCGCTAAATCGTCAGAATAGAGTTGCCTTCCGAATTGATTGACATACGCCGTCAAGGGTCATAGATTTCTTCCTGACACATTTCCCTCAGGAGGATACCTTGCACGGTCAGCGCATCGGTTACGTCCGCGTCAGCAGCTTCGACCAGAACCCAGAACGGCAGCTCGAACAGATCCAGGTGGATAAAGTGTTCACCGACAAGGCGTCGGGCAAGGACACACGGCGGCCCGAACTGGAACGGCTGCTCGCCTTCGTGCGCGAAGGCGACACGGTCGTGGTGCACAGCATGGATCGTCTGGCGCGCAACCTCGACGACCTGCGCCGCCTGGTGCAGGGCCTCACCCAGCGCGGCGTACGCATCGAGTTCCTTAAGGAGCATTTGACCTTCACCGGCGAGGACTCGCCGATGGCGAACCTGATGCTGTCGGTAATGGGCGCGTTCGCCGAGTTCGAACGCGCCTTGATCCGCGAGCGGCAGCGCGAGGGCATCGCGCTCGCCAAGCAGCGCGGGGCCTACCGTGGCAGGAAGAAATCCCTGTCGTCTGAGCGTATTGCCGAACTGCGCCAACGTGTCGAGGCTGGCGAGCAAAAGACCAAGCTGGCTCGTGAATTCGGAATCAGTCGCGAAACCCTGTATCAATACTTGAGAACGGATCAGTAAATATGCCACGTCGTTCAATCCTGTCCGCCGCCGAGCGCGAAAGCCTGCTGGCGTTGCCGGACACCAAGGATGAGTTGATCCGTCACTACACGTTCAGCGAAACCGACCTCTCCATCATCCGGCAGCGGCGCGGCCCGGCCAACCGGCTGGGCTTCGCCGTGCAGCTCTGTTACCTGCGCTTTCCTGGTGTCATCCTGGGCGTCGATGAGCCGCCGTTTCCGCCCTTGTTGAAACTGGTCGCCGACCAGCTCAAGGTCAGCGTCGAAAGCTGGGACGAATACGGGCAGCGGGAGCAGACCCGGCGCGAGCACCTGGTCGAACTGCAAACGGTGTTCGGCTTCCAGCCCTTTACCATGGGCCACTACCGGCAGGCCGTCCAGTTGCTGACCGAGATGGCCTTGCAGACCGACAAGGGCATCGTGCTGGCCAGCACCTTGATCGAGCACCTGCGGCAGCAGTCGGTCATTCTGCCTGCCCTCAACGCCGTCGAGCGGGCGAGCGCCGAAGCAATCACCCGCGCCAACCGGCGCATCTACGATGCCTTGGCCGAACCGCTGTCGGACGCGCATCGCCGCCGCCTCGACGATCTGCTCAAGCGTCGGGACAACGGCAAAACGACCTGGCTGGCCTGGCTGCGCCAATCGCCCGTCAAACCGAATTCGCGGCACATGCTGGAACACATCGAACGCCTCAAAGCGTGGCAGGCGCTCGACCTGCCTTCTGGCATCGAGCGGTCGGTGCACCAGAACCGCCTGCTCAAGATCGCCCGTGAGGGTGGCCAGATGACGCCCGCCGACCTGGCCAAGTTCGAGGCGCAGCGACGCTATGCCACCCTGGTGGCGCTTGCCATCGAGGGCATGGCCACCGTCACCGACGAAATCATCGACCTGCACGACCGCATCCTGGGCAAGCTGTTCAACGCCGCCAAGAACAAGCATCAGCAGCAATTCCAGGCGTCCGGCAAGGCGATCAACGCCAAGGTGCGGCTGTTCGGCCGCATCGGCCAGGCGCTGATCGAGGCCAAGCAGGCGGGCCGCGATCCGTTCGCCGCCATCGAGGCCGTCATGTCCTGGGATGCCTTCGCCGAGAGCGTCACCGAAGCGCAGAAGCTTGCGCAGCCCGAGGACTTCGATTTCCTGCACCGCATCGGCGAAAGCTACGCCACGCTGCGCCGCTACGCGCCGGAATTCCTTGCCGTGCTCAAGCTGCGGGCCGCTCCCGCCGCGAAGGACGTGCTCGACGCCATCGAGGTGCTGCGCGGCATGAACAGCGACAACGCCCGCAAGGTGCCCGCCGACGCGCCGACCGAGTTCATCAAGCCGCGCTGGCAGAAGCTGGTCATGACCGACACCGGCATCGACCGGCGCTACTACGAACTGTGCGCGCTGTCGGAGATGAAGAACGCGTTGCGTTCCGGCGACATCTGGGTGCAGGGGTCGCGCCAGTTCAAGGACTTCGAGGACTACCTGGTGCCGCCCGCGAAATTCGCCAGCCTCAAGCAGGCCAGCGAATTGCCGCTGGCCGTGGCCACCGACTGCAACCGGTACCTGAACGACCGGCTGACGCTGCTGGAAACACAGCTTGCCACCGTCAACCGTATGGCGACGGCCAACGAGCTGCCGGACGCCATCATCACCGAGTCAGGCTTGAAGATCACGCCGCTCGACGCGGCGGTACCCGACACCGCCCAAGCGCTGATCGACCAGACGGCAATGATCCTGCCGCACGTCAAGATCACCGAACTGCTGCTGGAGGTGGACGAATGGACGGGCTTCACTCGGCATTTCGCGCATCTGAAATCGGGCGACCCGGCCAAAGACAAGAACCTGTTGCTGACCACGATCCTCGCCGACGCGATCAACCTGGGCCTGACCAAGATGGCGGAGTCTTGCCCCGGCACGACCTACGCCAAGCTGGCTTGGCTGCAAGCCTGGCACATCCGCGACGAAACCTACGGGGCGGCGCTGGCCGATCTGGTCAACGCACAGTTCCGCCATCCCTTCGCCGAGCACTGGGGCGACGGCACCACCTCATCGTCGGACGGCCAGAACTTCCGCACCGGCAGCAAGGCCGAGAGCACCGGCCACATCAACCCGAAATACGGGAGCAGCCCAGGGCGGACGTTCTACACCCACATTTCTGACCAGTACGCGCCATTTCACACCAAGGTCGTGAACGTCGGCGTGCGCGATTCGACCTACGTGCTCGACGGCCTGCTGTACCACGAGTCCGACTTGCGGATCGAGGAGCATTACACCGACACGGCGGGCTTCACCGATCACGTCTTCGCCCTGATGCACCTCCTGGGCTTCCGCTTCGCGCCGCGCATCCGCGACCTGGGCGACACCAAGCTCTACATCCCGAAGGGCGACGCCGCCTATGACGCGCTGAAACCCATGATCGGCGGCACGCTCAACATCAAGCACGTCCGCGCCCATTGGGACGAAATCCTGCGGCTGGCCACCTCGATCAAGCAGGGCACGGTGACGGCCTCCCTGATGCTCCGAAAGCTCGGCAGCTACCCACGCCAGAACGGCCTGGCCGTGGCGCTCCGCGAGCTGGGCCGCATCGAGCGCACGCTGTTCATCCTGGACTGGCTGCAAAGCGTGGAACTGCGCCGCCGCGTGCATGCCGGCCTGAACAAGGGCGAGGCGCGCAATGCGCTGGCCAGGGCAGTGTTTTTCAACCGCCTGGGTGAAATCCGCGACCGCAGTTTCGAGCAGCAGCGCTACCGGGCTAGCGGCCTCAATCTGGTAACGGCTGCCGTCGTGTTGTGGAACACGGTCTATCTGGAACGGGCTGCGCACGCGCTGCGTGGCAACGGCCATGCCGTTGATGACGCGCTGTTGCAGTACCTGTCGCCGCTCGGTTGGGAGCACATCAACCTCACCGGCGATTACCTCTGGCGCAGCAGCGCCAAGATCGGCGCGGGCAAGTTCAGGCCGCTACGACCGCTGCAACCGGCTTAGCGTGCTTTATTTAATGAGATGGTCACTCCCTCCTTCCCAGTACTATGCTGAGGACAGGCTTTCATTCGGAGAACCATCATGGAAAACATTGCGCTTATTGGTATCGATCTGGGTAAGAACTCTTTCCATATTCATTGTCAGGATCATCGTGGGAAGGCCGTTTACCGTAAAAAATTCACCCGACCAAAGCTAATCGAATTTCTGGCGACATGCCCGGCAACAACCATCGCGATGGAAGCCTGTGGCGGTTCTCACTTTATGGCACGCAAGCTGGAAGAGTTAGGGCATTTTCCAAAGCTGATATCACCGCACTTTGTCCGCCCATTCGTTAAAAGCAACAAAAATGACTTCGTTGATGCTGAAGCTATCTGTGAAGCAGCATCACGTCCATCTATGCGTTTCGTGCAGCCCAGAACCGAATCTCAGCAGGCAATGCGAGCTCTGCATCGTGTCCGTGAATCCCTGGTTCAGGATAAGGTGAAAACAACTAATCAGATGCATGCTTTTCTGCTGGAATTTGGTATCAGCGTTCCGCGAGGTGCTGCCGTTATTAGTCGACTGAGTACCCTTCTTGAGGACAGTAGTTTGCCTCTTTATCTCAGCCAGTTACTGCTGAAATTACAACAGCATTATCACTATCTTGTTGAGCAGATTACAGATCTGGAATCTCAGTTGAAACGAAAGTTGGACGAAGATGAGGTTGGACAGCGCTTGCTGAGTATTCCCTGCGTTGGAACGCTGACTGCCAGTACTATTTCAACTGAGATTGGCGACGGGAAGCAGTACGCCAGCAGCCGTGACTTTGCGGCGGCAACAGGGCTGGTACCCCGACAGTACAGCACGGGAGGTCGGACGACATTGTTAGGGATTAGCAAGCGGGGCAACAAAAAGATCCGAACTTTGTTGGTTCAGTGTGCCAGGGTATTCATACAAAAACTGGAACACCAGTCTGGCAAGTTGGCCGACTGGGTCAGGGAGTTGTTGTGTCGGAAAAGCAACTTAGTCGTCACCTGTGCTCTGGCAAACAAGCTGGCCAGAATAGCCTGGGCACTGACGGCGCGACAGCAAACTTACGAAGCATAAAGGCAGAAATACACCAGTTTAAACAATCATTCATCTGGTTTTGCGAATACTGATATTGATGATACTAACGGCCCACCGGCCTGTTGAGGAACCTGTAAAACGGAAAGGCTCATTGAAGCCGTATATTTTCTGGAGGTTCATCAGGCGCGGAACTCATCGAGGCGCGGGAATAAAATCCCATTCAGACGCCGGATAGATTCAAGCAAGCCAACTTGTCGTCAAAATCGGTGTTGCAAAAACGGGAGTGACCATAGATTCCGTTTTCTGAGGCGACCCCCACATAGAGACCTTCCCGGTCATTCACTTTGTAGAGTTTGTCCCTGGGCTTGAGATTGCGCAGCTTGGTATCGGTCAGCATGTACCTTGTCCTTCTTCGTCTCCGATACCCACTCTATTGTAAACAAGACATTTTTATCTTTTATATTCAATGGCTTATTTTCCTGCTAATTGGTAATACCATGAAAAATACCATGCTCAGAAAAGGCTTAACAATATTTTGAAAAATTGCCTACTGAGCGCTGCCGCACAGCTCCATAGGCCGCTTTCCTGGCTTTGCTTCCAGATGTATGCTATTCTGCTCCTGCAGCTAATGGATCACCGCAAACAGGTTACTCGCCTGGGGATTCCCTTTCGACCCGAGCATCCGTATGAGACTCATGCTCGATTATTATTATTATAGAAGCCCCCATGAATAAATCGCTCATCATTTTCGGCATCGTCAACATAACCTCGGACAGTTTCTCCGATGGAGGCCGGTATCTGGCGCCAGACGCAGCCATTGCGCAGGCGCGTAAGCTGATGGCCGAGGGGGCAGATGTGATCGACCTCGGTCCGGCATCCAGCAATCCCGACGCCGCGCCTGTTTCGTCCGACACAGAAATCGCGCGTATCGCGCCGGTGCTGGACGCGCTCAAGGCAGATGGCATTCCCGTCTCGCTCGACAGTTATCAACCCGCGACGCAAGCCTATGCCTTGTCGCGTGGTGTGGCCTATCTCAATGATATTCGCGGTTTTCCAGACGCTGCGTTCTATCCGCAATTGGCGAAATCATCTGCCAAACTCGTCGTTATGCATTCGGTGCAAGACGGGCAGGCAGATCGGCGCGAGGCACCCGCTGGCGACATCATGGATCACATTGCGGCGTTCTTTGACGCGCGCATCGCGGCGCTGACGGGTGCCGGTATCAAACGCAACCGCCTTGTCCTTGATCCCGGCATGGGGTTTTTTCTGGGGGCTGCTCCCGAAACCTCGCTCTCGGTGCTGGCGCGGTTCGATGAATTGCGGCTGCGCTTCGATTTGCCGGTGCTTCTGTCTGTTTCGCGCAAATCCTTTCTGCGCGCGCTCACAGGCCGTGGTCCGGGGGATGTCGGGGCCGCGACACTCGCTGCAGAGCTTGCCGCCGCCGCAGGTGGAGCTGACTTCATCCGCACACACGAGCCGCGCCCCTTGCGCGACGGGCTGGCGGTATTGGCGGCGCTGAAAGAAACCGCAAGAATTCGTTAACTGCACATTCGGGATATTTCTCTATATTCGCGGTTCAGCAGGCATGTCCCCTTTGAGGGCGACCCGACGACAGGATAATCGACCTTATGGTGCGCAAATATTTCGGCACAGACGGTATTCGTGGCAAAGCCAACGAAGGCGCGATGACGGCGGAAACCGCCTTGCGCGTCGGCATGGCGGCTGGCCGTGTCTTTCGTCGCGGTGACCACCGCCATCGTGTCGTGATCGGCAAGGATACGCGCCTGTCGGGCTATATGCTTGAACCCGCGCTCACAGCCGGTTTCACCTCGATGGGCATGGACGTATTCCTTTTTGGCCCGCTGCCGACAACGTATAGGAAGAATAAACGCCCTTTTCACCCAAGTCCAACAGCTTTGGACCGCAGTTGACTCTTTCGACACCCCTGCGATGCAACCCAATCCGTCTGACGGGGAGCCAGCAACGCTGAAAATTTACCCTCCTCTTTCCCACTAGCGGCTCCTTTTCCGACAACCAGCACGGCGGATCCCTGCCGCGGCGCTGTGAACGCAGCATTTTGATTGGTATCGTTGGCCTTCAGGCTCGTCAGTCAAACAGACCCAGGAGCAGCTCAGCCGGTGGCGCCCGGCTTTCGGGTAACGCCCTGGTCCCGCTGGTTTCGGCTTTGTGCTTCAGGTGATCAAGGATCTGCTTGATCACTATAGGGTCTTCAATGCAGGCGATGACTTTCATGGCGCCGCCGCAGCCGCTGCAGGTCTCGATGTCGATATTGAAAACACGCTTGAGCCGTTGCGCCCATGTCATCGACGCTCGCCGTTGTGCTGGTGTTGCCGGTTCATCAGCCACCCTGACCTTGTTGCCCCTGCCCCGTTTTGCCGGCGTGACCAACGCCCGGTGCCGACTGTTGGGTGCGAACACCCCGTGGAAGCGGGTTAGGTTGACTCTGGGCTTCGGTACCAGGGCGGCCAGCCTTGCAATGAAATCCAATGGTTCGAAAATGACGTGCGTGGTGCCGTCCCGGTACGGCGTCTTGAGCTGGTAGCGCACGTTGCCGCCTCGTGTTAACGACAGCCGCTTCTCGGATACCGCCGGGCGGCTGATGTACCGGCACAGCCGTTCGAGCTTCTTGCGTTCATCGGCCCTGGCCGCCACGCCGGCGTGCAGGCTGGACCCGGCTACCTTGCCAATCCCGTCACCGAACGGATCACCACTGGTCGGCAGAGTTTGCAAAGTGAACACCTTTCGCCCCGCCTGTGAACCGACAGCGATACGGTAAGTGATCGAGTGCCCCAGCAGGGGTGTCATCGGGTCGTCATCCACCGCATCCGAGGCCAGATAGCTGTTTTCGACATCCCGTTCCAGCAGGCCTTGCCGTTCCAGATAGCGACCCACCCGGTGGGCGATGGTGTGCGTCAGCTGGGTGAGCTCTGGGCTGGTCGGCGCCTTGACCCAGCGGAAACGCGCTGAGCCGTGGGATTGCTCGACATACACACCGTCGAGAAACAGCATGTGGAAGTGAACATTCAGATTGAGCGCCGATCCAAAACGCTGGATCAGGGTGACCGCGCCCGTCTTGGCCACTTGGTGGGTATGGCCCGCTTTCTTGACCAGGTGCGTGGCAATGACGCGGTAAACGATGCCCAGCACCCACCCCATGATCTCGGGCCGGCTGGCAAACAGGAAACGCAGCTGAAACGGGAAGCTCAACACCCACTGACGCATGGGTTGTTCAGGCAGTACTTCATCAACCAGCAAGGCGGCACTTTCGGCCATCCGCCGCGCCCCACAGCTCGGGCAGAAACCGCGACGCTTACAGCTGAAAGCGACCAGGTGCTCGGCGTGGCAAGACTCGCAGCGAACCCGTAGAAAGCCATGCTCCAGCCGCCCGCATTGGAGAAATTCTTCAAATTCCCGTTGCACATAGCCCGGCAATTCCTTTCCCTGCTCTGCCATAAGCGCAGCGAATGCCGGGTAATACTCGTCAACGATCTGATAGAGAAGGGTTTGCTCGGGTCGGTGGCTCTGGTAACGACCAGTATCCCGATCCCGGCTGGCCGTCCTGGCCGCCACATGAGGCATGTTCCGCGTCCTTGCAATACTGTGTTTACATACAGTCTATCGCTTAGCGGAAAGTTCTTTTACCCTCAGCCGAAATGCCTGCCGTTGCTAGACATTGCCAGCCAGTGCCCGTCACTCCCACTCGATTGTAAACAAGCACACAAAACCCTTTAGTGACAACAATTTGCAAGAACTATCAGGCTCAGTGCCATGAAAAATACCATGACCAGATCATGAGGTTGAACACGGCTTGCGCCGGCAGCGTTCACGCTCCTGGTCGGCGATCTCGCCCGGCTGCAATGCTAGCTCAGCATCGGTCATGCGCTCCAGCACGTCGCGTAGGCGGATGGTGCAAGGAATGGGCGGCAGCTCGAACTCATAGCCGCCGGCGATCATTTCGGCCGCAATCTCCTCGGTGATGAAAAACGGCTCGTCGTCTTGGTTCGGCTTCTTCATGCCCTTTCCTCCTGGCGCTCATCCTGGCCGACAGCGGCCAGGGCATCGGCTTCCGTCAATGCGTCCTCCACGAACGCGCCGTGCTGCTTCGCTTCGGCCTGGCTGACCTCGGCCCATATCCGTTTCACCTGGGCCGCACTGTACCCGGCCAGCTCGGCGGTCTTGTTGATGCTGTAGCCGGACTTGCGCAGCGCGACAACTTGGGCGCGGCGCTTCGGATCAGCACGGCGGCCCTTGTACCGCCCGGCCTGGCGGGCCAACTCAATGCCTTGGCGCTGGCGTTCGCGCCTGTCCTCGTAGTCGTCGCGGGCCATCTGCAAGGCCAGGCGAAAAAGCATGATCTGCACGGCTTCCAGCACGATCTTGGCGACGCCCTGGGCCTCGGCCGCCAGGTCGGATAGATCGACCACGCCAGGGACGGCCAGGCTTGCGCCTTTGGCCTGTATCGAGGCCACCAGGCGCTCGGCCTCGGGCAAAGGTAGGCGGCTGATGCGGTCGATCTTCTCGGCAATGACCACCTCGCCGGGCTGTAGGTCGCCGATCATGCGCAGCAGCTCAGGCCGGTCGGCGCGTGCGCCGGATGCCTTCTCACGGTAGATGCCGGCGACGTAGTAGCCGGCGGCCTTCGCGGCCGTAGTGATCGCCTCTTGGCGTTCCAAGTCCTGCGCGTCGGTGCTGACGCGCAGATAGACCCGCGCCACCATCGGCGCGGCTACTGGCTTCGTCCTGCGCATACTTGCGGGCTCCTTTGGGCATACGCAAAGTGTCCGGTCATGCTACCCCCGGCCAAAAAGGCCGTCATGCGATTTATCTTGGCCGGGTCGTTATTGGCGGGTCTAAATGGCCGCTCCGTGGATCTCATCGCCAGAAATGGCGATGCGAGATCCAGGGCAGGGCGGCCGCCATCGTCAGACCTGGCGATGGTCGACGCCGGCGCGCATCGTCGGATGTGGCGATGCGAGCTCGAGGTCGGTGGCCACCGCCGGCGACCTGGTGCCATCGTCGGCAATGGCGATGCTGCAGCTCGACGTGCGCGGCCTGGTCGTCTCGGCATCGTCGGATGCGGCGATGCTCGAGCGAGGCGAAAAAAAACCGCCTCGGGGTGTCCGAGGCGGCAAGTCTGCATGCGGTTCAGGGAGGAAGAAACCGCGCCGGCGATCAGGGAGGAAAACCGCGCGGCCTGATGTGCAGCTCGGCCACTTTAGCCGGATTTTTCGACTTATCCGATGCGAGCGGCCCGCCGTGGGCGCTGCTCGATCTGCTGTTGCTTTTTCTCGACGTGCTTCTGCTCCTGGTGCTGCTGCTCGTCGCGCGGCACTGTTGCAAAGTTAGCGATGAGGCAGCCTTTTGTCTTATTCAAAGGCCTTACATTTCAAAAACTCTGCTTACCAGGCGCATTTCGCCCAGGGGATCACCATAATAAAATGCTGAGGCCTGGCCTTTGCGTAGTGCACGCATCACCTCAATACCTTTGATGGTGGCGTAAGCCGTCTTCATGGATTTAAATCCCAGCGTGGCGCCGATTATCCGTTTCAGTTTGCCATGATCGCATTCAATCACGTTGTTCCGGTACTTAATCTGTCGGTGTTCAACGTCAGACGGGCACCGGCCTTCGCGTTTGAGCAGAGCAAGCGCGCGACCATAGGCGGGCGCTTTATCCGTGTTGATGAATCGCGGGATCTGCCACTTCTTCACGTTGTTGGGGTTTGAGGGCCAATGGAACGAAAACGTACGCTAAGAAGTTAATTCATTGTTTAAATTGAAATTTAGTTCTCTCAGTTCCCCCTTCAAAATATCCTCCGGTAGCGTAAACGTATAATGCCCCAGCATATTGATATGCCCGTGCATCAGTGGGGACAACCGGGCGATATCTTCAACCCCGATTTCTTCTCCATTACTGCGTATCCAGCTCAGGGCTTCCTGCATATAAAGTGTGTTCCACAGTACCACTGCGTTAGTGATCAGGCCCAGTGCCCCCAGCTGATCTTCCTGACCTTCACGATAGCGCTTTCTGATCTCACCGCGCTGCCCGTAGCAGATCGCCCTCGCCACAGCATGGCGGCCTTCCCCCCGGTTTAGCTGCGTCAGGATCCGCCGACGATAATCCTCATCATCAATATAATTAAGAAGGTACAGCGTCTTGTTGACGCGCCCCACTTCCATGATCGCCTGTGCCAGCCCTGATGGGCGCGAGCTTTTCAGCAAAGAGCGAATGAGTTCTGAAGCATGAATGGTGCCCAGTTTCAGCGAACCGGCGGTTCGCATCATCTCATCCCACTGATCCTCGGCTTTCGACAGATCGGCACAACCACGTGCCAGTTCGTCCAGTGCACCGTAATTTGCCGATTTATCCACTCGCCAGAATACCGCTTCACCGGCATCGGCAAGCCGGGGGGAAAACTGGTATCCCAGCAGCCAGAAGAGGCCAAAAATAATGTCGCTGGTACCGGCTGTGTCTGTCATGATCTCAACCGGATTCAGCCCTGTCTGCTGCTCCAGAAGGCCTTCCAGCACAAAAATGGAATCTCGTAATGTGCCGGGGACAACGATGCCGTGGAATCCAGAGTACTGATCAGAGACGAAGTTGTACCAGGTGATGCCACGTCCGGAACCAAAATATTTTCTGTTAGGTCCTGAATTGACGGTTTTCACCGGCGTGACAAAGCGCATGCCATCAGCTGAAGCCACTTCGCCACCACCCCAGCGGCCAGCAAGCTCCAGTGTGGACTGAAAATCAACCAGGCGGGCATTGGCGCTGACCAGCGTTTCTGCCCGGAGGTAATTCTGTTTTACCCAGCTAAGCCGGTGGCGCGTCAGCGCCGGTATATTGTGCTTTATCAGCGGTTCCAGCCCGATATTGCAGGCCTCTGCCATCAGGACCGCGCACAGGCTGATGTGCAGATCCTGTGCCCGGGCCCCGGATTCACTGACATGCGTAAACTCACGTGTAAATCCCGTTCTGGCATCTATTTCAAGCAACAGTTCCGTCAAATCTACTGGCGGGAGTAGCAGCCTTACCCGACTGTTGAGACGATGCAACGATGTTGGCTCCTCCAGTTTCTCCAGGCTGCTGATAGTCAGGGAAGGATGTTTACCGTCATGGCAAATATGAACCTCCGCATTTCCTTCAAAGCGGGATGCGACGGTTTTCCAGGTTTCATCTAGCTGGACCGCCAACTGTTGCACGCCTTTATGTCCATCAGTGGGATGTCCCAGCGCCCGGCAAACGGGGACCCGCTGAGCCTGCCATTCTTCCCCCTGCAACAGCTTCTCGCGGGGATTTCCCCAGCGATCGCTGTTTTCGAG
This sequence comes from Edwardsiella anguillarum ET080813, assembly GCF_000264765.2. Lineage (GTDB taxonomy): Bacteria > Pseudomonadota > Gammaproteobacteria > Enterobacterales > Enterobacteriaceae > Edwardsiella > Edwardsiella anguillarum. The sequence goes on along the minus strand of NZ_CP006665.1, from coordinate 15,441 downwards.
CCAGATGTCCCTTCGACGTAGTGCATCCTGAAGGCGCTCCAGCAGACAAAGCGAGTAACCGGCACGCTGTATCCGGCCCTCCGCATCGTATACCAGGCGTTTCCAGGGGCCGGTAATAATATGTTCAGGCGCATTGTCCAGGATGCGCTTTTTCGAGCCGTTCAGTTCGGTCAGATAATGAATGGCGGACAACGTATGTTCTCCGGCTGGCGCTGCCTGGAAATGCAGGTCGCGCAATACCGCCGGAAGAAAGCGCTTTACCCGCCCGTACTGCTCCACCATTTCGTCATGGAAATTGTTGTTCTGAGGCCGGGCCAGCTCATTTACCTTGCTGACGGATTCTGCCAGCCTGCTTTTCGGTATGCTGTTGAATATGGTCTCCCTCAGTTCAGCATCGTCAGCCTGTTCATCCAGCAACAATGAACATGCCCGCGCCAATATTAGCGCAGCACGATCAAGATCTTTAAGCGTCCTGAGCCGTTTTTTCTGCCCCGTTTTCTTCGCCGCACGAGTGATATCCAGTATCAGCATATCGAGCACATCAACGGCCTCATCCAGCGCCGCAGTCTCCTGCGCTTTAACGAATGCTGTGAGTACGGCCAGTTTTCTCTGCTGTGGCATTCGCGCGATATATTTTACCGACGCCATGCCTGCGTAACGGGCCAAATTACGCAGTTGTATAGCAGGCAGACCGGTAAAATTCAGTCGGGAAAATTCCAGGTTTCGCAGCCGGATATACCGCTCCAGCGCTTCGGTAAATGCCGGGCCGCTGACGGTGACCGGTCCCTTTTTCAGTTGCTCCAGCGGTGAAGTACGCTGCCCCTCAGGAATGTCCAGAAGCTCCGTCACGCGGGCGGTCTGCCAGCTGTCCGGCAACGCGGCCAGTTTCTTCCACAGCCGCTGATTTGCCCGTTCGCGTATTTCACTGACGAGACGTACAAGTGTGGTTGCTCCGGGCAGCAGGACCTTATTCTGAAGCAGCCACGCGGTGGCAAAATCAAACATAAGGCCGGGTCGCTCATTACTGAGCCATGCGCGGGTGTACAGCAGGCGCTTCAGGCGGAAAGACCAGGGGAAATCACCAAATTCATGGTAACCGTAATATTCCTTAATCAGCGCAGTATGCTCTCTGAGGGTGGTAACCCGTTCTGCGTAGCGGGTAAGGACTTCCGGACGGCGAATATTAAGCTGCACCGCGACAAATTGCTGAACACCTGGCAGAACCCGGGTTAAGTCTGTCAGAAAGGTGCCCAGAAAACGGGCGGTGGTGAGCTGAAGCGCAATTCCCAGCCGGTTATGCCTTCCCCGCCGCTGGTTAATGAAGGCAAGATCCCGCTCATCAAGATGAAAATAGCGCGCCAGCTGCACGTCATTGGGTTCTGCAACATAGCGACCATAATTCAGTTCCTGCTCAGTGGTCAGAAAATCGACGGGCATACCGGCCTCCCTGCCTGATGGTCATGAATTAACAATTTCGCAACCGTCCGAAATATTATAAATTCTCGGACACACTAAAATGGTGTTGTCTAGGTGTCTATTAAATCGATTTTTTGTTATAACAGACACCCACTGTCCGATATTTGATTTAGGATACATTTTTATGCGACTTTTTGGTTACGCACGGGTATCAACAAGCCAGCAGTCCCTCGATATTCAGATCAAGGGGCTTAAAGAGGCGGGGGTGAAAGCCAGTCGCATATTTACCGACAAAGCATCCGGCAGTTCTACCGACAGGAAAGGACTGGATCTGCTGCGAATGAAGGTGGAGGAAGGTGACGTCATCCTGGTGAAGAAACTCGACCGGCTTGGCCGCGACACTGCCGATATGATCCAACTGATAAAAGAATTCGACGCTCAGGGAGTCGCGGTCCGATTCATAGACGACGGGATCAGCACCGACGGTGAAATGGGGAAAATGGTTGTGACCATTCTTTCAGCTGTAGCCCAGGCCGAACGCAGGAGGATTCTGGAGCGTACGAACGAAGGACGGCAGGAGGCCAGGCTGAAAGGTATCCGGTTTGGCCGAAAGCGCATCATCGACAGAAATAGTGTACTGGCACTTCATCAGCAGGGAACTGGTGCAACAGATATTGCCCGCCGGCTCAGTATTGCCCGTTCCACTGTTTATAAAATTCTGGAAGATGAGAGCCGGGTTAATCTGAGCAAAATTTGAGGACACGAGTGATGTAAAGGCATTCAACAATTGCATGAGTGTGTTCTGGCGACAGCATGAAGCCGAATTCTCTCGCTTTCTGACATCGAAGACAGGTGATAGCGAAAAAGCAGCAGACCCGGAGAAGACGAAGGTGATTATCGTGACGCTTGCCGAAACGACACCTGTACTGGAAGCCGCTAACCTGCAGCAGGATCTACGCCGAGCTGGCATCGAGCCGTGGGCATGGGTCGTTAATAACAGCCTGGCAGCTGCTCAACCGTCTTCGCCTTTCCTGAAGATCAGGGCGAACCGCGAGCTGCCTCTCATCTCTGATGTGGAAGAGCAGTATGCAAAGCGTATTGCATTAACAGCGCTACAGAGCGAAGAGCCGGTTGGTATTGACCTGCTGGAAGAAATGGCGAAGTAATAATGAAGGGGGCAAATGCCCCCTTCGTCTTTATTTCAGTCTTTTACCTGAATCATCAACGACTTTTTCACCGTCTTCCTTGGTGAAAGCCGCTTTCTGGGCATCTGGAAGGATATCGAGAACAACCTCTGAAGGACGGCAAAGTTTAGTTCCCAGTGGCGTCACTACGATCGGACGGTTGATCAGAATCGGATGCTGTAGCATAAAGTCGATGAGCTGGTCGTCAGTAAATTTATCTTCTGCAAGACCCAGTTCCTCATACGGCTCGACGTTCTTACGCAGCAACGCCCGGACGGAAATACCCATATCCGCAATGAGTTTGAGCAGCTCATCGCGTGAAGGTGGAGTCTCAAGGTAAAGAATAACGGTCGGCTCGATACCGCTGTTGCGGATCATCTCCAGCGTATTACGCGACGTGCCGCAGGCTGGGTTGTGATAAATGGTGATGTTGCTCATATCAGTATCTCATTACAAAGTGAAAGAGAGACGTAGCGCCAGCGCGGCCAGCGTTACAAACAGCACAGGCAGAGTCATGACGATCCCGGTGCGGAAATAGTATCCCCATGTGATGGTCATGTTCTTCTGTGAAAGGACATGCAGCCAGAGCAACGTTGCCAGGCTACCAATAGGTGTAATTTTCGGCCCAAGATCGCAGCCAATCACGTTGGCAAAAATCATCGCCTCTTTGATAACGCCTGTTGCAGTGCTGCCATCAATAGAGAGAGCACCAACCAGCACGGTAGGCATATTGTTCATGATGGAAGAGAGGAAAGCCGTCAGGAAGCCAGTACCAAACGTCGCGGCCCAAAGTCCTTTATCTGCCAGCACGTTCAACACACCGGAGAGGTATTCTGTTAGTCCGGCATTACGCAGACCATAGACCACCAGATACATTCCCAGAGAGAATATGACGATCTGCCATGGCGCACCGCGAAGCACTTTGCCAGTGTTAATGGCATGGCCTCGCTTCGCCACCGCAAACAGAATGACAGCCCCTACAGCAGCAATCGCACTGACCGGGATACCCAACGGCTCAAGGACGAAAAAGCCAACCAGAAGAAGGATCAACACTATCCAGCCGGTTCTGAAGGTTGCCAGATCTTTAATCCCTAGATTCTACGTCAGTACTTCAAAAAGCATAATCAAAGCCTTGATAAATATGCATTCCTTCGAAATTCAGCTTTCACCCATTGGGTGAAAGAAAAGTGCTCAAAAATATGTTAAATTATCAGCTTTTATGACTCGATATATGGTAAAATAATAGTAAGAAAAGTAGTAAAAAGGGGTTCTAATTATGATTAATAAAATTGATTTCAAAGCTAAGAATCTAACATCAAATGCAGGTCTTTTTCTGCTCCTTGAGAATGCAAAAAGCAATGGGATTTTTGATTTTATTGAAAATGACCTCGTATTTGATAATGACTCAACAAATAAAATCAAGATGAATCATATAAAGACCATGCTCTGCGGTCACTTCATTGGCATTGATAAGTTAGAACGTCTAAAGCTACTTCAAAATGATCCCCTCGTCAACGAGTTTGATATTTCCGTAAAAGAACCTGAAACAGTGTCACGGTTTCTAGGAAACTTCAACTTCAAGACAACCCAAATGTTTAGAGACATTAATTTTAAAGTCTTTAAAAAACTGCTCACTAAAAGTAAATTGACATCCATTACGATTGATATTGATAGTAGTGTAATTAACGTAGAAGGTCATCAAGAAGGTGCGTCAAAAGGATATAATCCTAAGAAACTGGGAAACCGATGCTACAATATCCAATTTGCATTTTGCGACGAATTAAAAGCATATGTTACCGGATTTGTAAGAAGTGGCAATACTTACACTGCAAACGGTGCTGCGGAAATGATCAAAGAAATTGTTGCTAACATCAAATCAGACGATTTAGAAATTTTATTTCGAATGGATAGTGGCTACTTTGATGAAAAAATTATCGAAACGATAGAATCTCTTGGATGCAAATATTTAATTAAAGCCAAAAGTTATTCTACACTCACCTCACAAGCAACGAATTCATCAATTGTATTCGTTAAAGGAGAAGAAGGTAGAGAAACTACAGAACTGTATACAAAATTAGTTAAATGGGAAAAAGACAGAAGATTTGTCGTATCTCGCGTACTGAAACCAGAAAAAGAAAGAGCACAATTATCACTTTTAGAAGGTTCCGAATACGACTACTTTTTCTTTGTAACAAATACTACCTTGCTTTCTGAAAAAGTAGTTATATACTATGAAAAGCGTGGTAATGCTGAAAACTATATCAAAGAAGCCAAATACGACATGGCGGTGGGTCATCTCTTGCTAAAGTCATTTTGGGCGAATGAAGCCGTGTTTCAAATGATGATGCTTTCATATAACCTATTTTTGTTGTTCAAGTTTGATTCCTTGGACTCTTCAGAATACAGACAGCAAATAAAGACCTTTCGTTTGAAGTATGTATTTCTTGCAGCAAAAATAATCAAAACCGCAAGATATGTAATCATGAAGTTGTCGGAAAACTATCCGTACAAGGGAGTGTATGAAAAATGTCTGGTATAATAAGAATATCATCAATAAAATTGAGTGTTGCTCTGTGGATAACTTGCAGAGTTTATTAAGTATCATTGCAGCAAAGATGAAATCAATGATTTATCAAAAATGATTGAAAGGTGGTTGTAAATAATGTTACAATGTGTGAGAAGCAGTCTAAATTCTTCGTGAAATAGTGATTTTTGAAGCTAATAAAAAACACACGTGGAATTTAGGTTAGACTATAAATAGAAAAAGGTGTTTTGACAATGACAGAGATTATCAAAGATTTATACCAATTTACAGAGGTAATGGAGCCGATTAAGCTTTCAATGCACCAATACTTATTGATGACAAATGAGCCTGTTCTCATTCAGACCGGAGCCGTATCACAAGCGCAAACTACCATTCCTAAGTTGCAAGAGTTGCTCGGTGAACGCAAAATAAAATACATTCTAATTTCTCATTTTGAATCAGACGAATGTGGCGGACTTGCTTTGGTTCTCAAAGAACATCCCGAAGCTGTCGCGGTTTGTTCCGAAACCACAGCAAGACAACTGATGGGGTTTGGTATTACTAACAATGTGCTTATTAAAAAGCCGAATGAAATATTTGCCGGAGATGATTTTGAATTTCAAACTATCAGTTACCCATCTGAAATGCATATGTGGGAAGGACTTTTATTTTTTGAAAAGAAACGTGGTATTTTCTTTAGCAGCGACCTCATGTTCGGCATGGGTGAGAATCACGGACAAGTTATCGAAAGCAGTTGGGACGCAGCGGTAAAATCAAGCGGCGCAGATACATTGCCCAATCAAGAATCCGGACAAAAGCTATCCTCGGATTTGAGTGAGATTGAACCTAAGTTCGTTGCTTCCGGTCATGGGTTTTGCATTACGATTGTAGGATAAATCAAGCAAATAGACCTTGCAAAATAAGCATTTGCAAATATACCACTTCATAAAACCGTATACTGTAATTATCAAGATTTTGAACGATATTGAAAAACAGTAACTTAAAGGCTCGATATATTTATAATATATCGAGCTTTTTTCATGTCTAAAAACTTGGGGGTATATAGTGAAAAATACCGTCCCAACGTCCCAAAGGCTGATAAGTAGGCGCATTATATGGGGATTATTATTCGTCTGTTATACGGAAGTCTCCCATGTATACCCGCCCTTACCTACCGCCGTGATCATTTTTGCTTTCCGGGCCGGTCCTACTTCGCCGATAAAGATAAAGTTAACTTTGCTGCTAGCCATTGCATTCACGAATCGAGTGATCATACAGCTACAGTTATGGGCATGTTCTACAAAGACAACGTTCCTGCCTAATCGCTTTTGCCGGTGCTTTCAGGAGAGCCAGGTCGTAAGTTGGCGGAATATCTTTGCGGAAGAACAGATGCAGCATCACCAGCGTGGCGATAATGGCTGCGATATCTACCGGCACCATTACCGACGCATACTCAGTGAAACCCAGCCCAAAGAAGTCTGCAGAAACGATGTTAACTAGGTTGGACACGATAAGCGGCAGACTGGCCGTATCGGCAATAAACCCGGCGGCCATGACAAATGCCAGCGTAGTGCCTTTGCTGAAACCTAATGCAAGCAGCATGGCGATAACAATTGGCGTCAGAATCAATGCCGCACCATCGTTGGCAAACAGTGCCGCCACCGCTGCGCCGAGCAAAACGATATAGGTAAACAGCAAACGCCCGCGACCGTTACCCCAACGTGAAACGTGCAGCGCCGCCCATTCGAAAAAGCCCGATTCATCGAGCAGAAGGCTGATAATAATCACGGCAATAAAGGTCGCCGTCGCATTCCAGACAATATTCCACACTACAGGGATATCACCAAAATGGACTACGCCAGAGATCAGCGCCAGTACCGCGCCCAGCGTCGCACTCCAGCCGATCCCTAATCCCTTCGGTTGCCAGATAACCAAAACGATGGTCAGGACAAAAATAGCGCCTGCCAGTAACATAAATCCTCCAGACAGGACGGCTTTGCCGCCCTGTATATACAAAAAAAATTAAACAACCAGCTCTCTGAGTTTCTCGATGCCAGTGGGCTCTGCAGCCATTACCGGTACTAACGCTATGCGGCTTGCATGCTGGTTTTTCACAACCTCGATTTGAGGACGCTCTTGTAGGGCGCGCTGGCAAAGCAGCGGCGATTGCGTCTGTGCAATCGAAAGGCTGTTATTGATAATCCAGCCCCAGGGATGAATCCCCGCACGTTCAAGATCGGACTGCAGGTTTGCCGCTTCCAGTACAGGTGTGGTTTCAGGCAGAGTGACCAGCAAAACTTTGGTACGTTCCTGGTCCTGAAGCTGCATCATCGGAGTGGTAAAATGACCTTTATCCCCCATCTTCCTGGCAATCTCACGGTGATAAGCCCCGGTAGCATCAAGCAGTAATAGCGTATGCCCGGTAGGTGCCGTATCCATGACCACAAACCGTTTGCCAGCTTCACGAATTACGCGTGAAAACGCCTGGAACACCGCAATCTCTTCTGTGCAAGGAGAACGTAAATCCTCTTCGAGCAGCCGTTTCCCAGCCTCATCCAGATCCCTGCCTTTCGTCTCAAGAACATGCTGACGATAGCGTTCAGTTTCATCGTGAGGGTTGATTCGGCTGACCTGCAGATTTTTGAGGCTGCCATTGAGCGTTGTACTGAGATGTGCAGCAGGATCTGAGGTGGTGAGATGCACATCAAAACCCTTATCCGCCAGACTGACGGCGATAGCCGCAGCCATTGTGGTTTTGCCCACACCACCTTTGCCCATCAGCATAATCAAACCGTGTTCACTGCGGGCGATATCATCAACCAGGACAGACAACGACATATTCTCTGGCTTGTTCTGTGGGCTTTGTTCAGGAAGCGATGTTATCTCAGCGTGTTCGTTGAGCAGGCCTTTCAATGCGGATACACCAACCATGTTCAGTGGCTGCAGGTATAAGTTGTCTGTCGGCAAATCAGATAACCCGGCAGGAAGATTTGCCAGCGCCTCTTGCTCCCGTTGCCATATTGCAGCGGCCAGTGCATCACGTTCTGCTTCGCTCGCAGGCAGGACACCGTTAATGACTAAATACTGATTTTTAAGGCCAATAGCTGATAATTCGTCATGAGTACGAGCGACTTCCTGCAGTGTTGATTTTTGCAATCGCGCGACCAGCACAAGGCGAGTTCGTTCAGGATCGGATAATGCCTCAACCGCATGAGCATATTGCTCGCGTTGTTTTTCCAGCCCAGCCATTGGACCAAGACAGGAAGCACCATCCGGGTTACTTTCGATGAAGCTGCTCCAGGCTCCGGGAAGCTGAAGAAGGCGAATAGTGTGGCCAGTTGGGGCAGTATCAAAAATGATGTGATCAAAGCGGGTCAGCAGAGAAGCGTCAGTCAGTAAGCCAGTAAACTCGTCGAATGCAGCGATCTCTGTCGTACAAGCTCCTGAAAGCTGTTCACTGATGCTGTTAACAACGTCATCAGGCAAAAGACCTTTAATAGGGTCAACGATTCTGGCGCGGTATTGCTGGGCGGCGTCCTGCGGGTCAATCTCCAGAGCCGAAAGACCAGACACAGCAGTCACGGGCTGGATAGTGTTACCGATAGTCTGATCGAATACCTGACCGACATTGGAAGCCGGGTCGGTACTGACAAGCAGAACACGCTTTCCCAGTTCAGCCAGACGTATAGCCGTTGCGCAGGAAATCGAAGTTTTGCCTACACCTCCCTTACCGGTGAAAAACAGGTAAGACGGGATATTCTCTAAGAATTTCATATGTCCTCCTGACATACTCAACAACAGGAAGTTTTACCACCACAGCAACTGGTGGAAGCTAAACCCACCTTTTCCAGCGGTATACCAAACCAGCGAGCCAGTTCAGCGCGTTTTGGGTATCGCCCGGCCATCACCGTTTCACCATCAAGCAACAGCAGCGGAAGCCCTTCAGCTCCAGAAGCCTCAAGGAATGCTTTCGCTTTTTCGTTCTCAACGAAGCTCATAGGCTGCTGCGCCAGGTTATAACGTTCGATCTGAACCCCACGCCCTTTCAGCCATTGCACATCAGCAGAAAAATTGACCAAAACCTGATCGACATCCGAACCACAAACGCCGGTACTGCAGCACATCGCCGGATCAAACACCGTTAACATTTTCATCTTTAACACCTCATATTCGTAAAAACATATATGTACAGGCAAAATTTTTAGATACAAACAGCCTTACCGCTGCCAGAGCAGTTGGCCGATGCCAGCTTACGGGCGATGGCCTGTACGTCGTCCTGTTGACTTAACCAGGCCTGCTCAATCACCAGGGCAGCCCAGGAAGGAATATGCGGGGATAAGCGATAATGAACCCATTTCCCCTGCTTGCGATCCAGCAACAGGCCACTTTCCCGAAGCATCGCCAGATGGCGGGAGGTCTTGGGTTGTGATTGTTCCAGCGCTGTGCAGAGATCGCATACGCACAGCTCCCCCATCTCCCTGAGCAGTAGCACGATACCCAGGCGGGTTTCATCAGATAGTATTTTGAAAAGTTGTAGGGATGCAATTTCTGGCATTATGTACTCCTGCTATGAATGGGTATTGTCTCTCCACCAAAACAAGAAGTCAAAATCATATGTGTTTTCTCGCATGTGAGTGCAGGTGTCACTATGCGGTTGAAAAACGACCTGATGTGCGATCGTTACGTTAGTTGGGTAGGTAAAAAAGTCATTTGAGGCTAAAACATTGCTTAGTGCGGGCTTTCAGTTCATAGAGAAGAATGAATAATATCAATTATAACAATTGGTTATTTCCTTAGCGTACGTTTTCGTTCCATTGGCCCTCAGACCCCTATACCCATATCTCCGACCAGTACGCGCCGTTCAGCACCCGCGTGGTGAATGTCGGCGTCCGCGATTCCACCTATGTGCTCGACGGCCTGCTGTACCACGAGTCCGACCTGCGGATCGAGGAGCACTACACCGACACGGCCGGCTTCACCGATCACGTCTTTGCCCTGATGCACCTGCTAGGCTTCCGCTTCGCGCCGCGCATCCGCGACCTCGGCGAAACCAAGCTGTACGTGCCGCAGGGCGTGCAAGCCTACCCGACGTTGCGCCCGCTGATCGGCGGCACCCTGAACATCAAGCACGTGCGTGCCCACTGGGACGACATCCTGCGCCTGGCCAGCTCGATCAAGCAGGGCACCGTCACCGCCTCGCTGATGCTGCGCAAGCTCGGCAGCTACCCGCGCCAGAACGGACTGGCCGTGGCCCTGCGCGAGCTGGGCCGGATCGAGCGCACGCTGTTCATCCTGGACTGGCTGCAAAGTGTTGAACTGCGCCGCCGCGTGCATGCCGGCCTGAACAAAGGTGAGGCGCGCAACTCGCTGGCCAGGGCGGTGTTCTTCAACCGCCTTGGGGAAATCAGGGATCGGAGCTTCGAGCAGCAGCGCTACCGGGCCAGCGGCCTCAACCTGGTGACGGCGGCTATCGTGCTGTGGAACACGGTGTACCTGGAACGCGCCACCCAGGGGTTGGTCGAGGCCGGCAAGCCGGTGGACGGCGAGCTGCTGCAATTCCTGTCGCCGCTGGGCTGGGAGCACATCAACCTAACCGGCGATTACGTCTGGCGGCAGAGCCGCAGACTGGAAGACGGGAAGTTTCGGCCCTTACGGATGCCCGGAAAACCTTAGCGTACGATTTTTTCCGAATTCTGCGGGCTCCCCTATCTCATCTGCGCAAGGCAGAACGTGAAGACGGCCGCCCTGGACCTCGCCCGCGAGCGCCAGGCGCACGAGGCCGGCGCGCGGACCCGCGCCACGGCCCACGAGCGGACGCCGCAGCAGGAGCGCCAGAAGGCCGCCAGAGAGGCCGAGCGCGGCCGTGAGGCTTGGACGCTAGGGCAGGGCATGAAAAAGCCCGTAGCGGGCTGCTACGGGCGTCTGACGCGGTGGAAAGGGGGAGGGGATGTTGTCTACATGGCTCTGCTGTAGTGAGTGGGTTGCGCTCCGGCAGCGGTCCTGATCAATCGTCACCCTTTCTCGGTCCTTCAACGTTCCTGACAACGAGCCTCCTTTTCGCCAATCCATCGACAATCACCGCGAGTCCCTGCTCGAACGCTGCGTCCGGACCGGCTTCGTCGAAGGCGTCTATCGCGGCCCGCAACAGCGGCGAGAGCGGAGCCTGTTCAACGGTGCCGCCGCGCTCGCCGGCATCGCTGTCGCCGGCCTGCTCCTCAAGCACGGCCCCAACAGTGAAGTAGCTGATTGTCATCAGCGCATTGACGGCGTCCCCGGCCGAAAAACCCGCCTCGCAGAGGAAGCGAAGCTGCGCGTCGGCCGTTTCCATCTGCGGTGCGCCCGGTCGCGTGCCGGCATGGATGCGCGCGCCATCGCGGTAGGCGAGCAGCGCCTGCCTGAAGCTGCGGGCATTCCCGATCAGAAATGAGCGCCAGTCGTCGTCGGCTCTCGGCACCGAATGCGTATGATTCTCCGCCAGCATGGCTTCGGCCAGTGCGTCGAGCAGCGCCCGCTTGTTCCTGAAGTGCCAGTAAAGCGCCGGCTGCTGAACCCCCAACCGTTCCGCCAGTTTGCGTGTCGTCAGACCGTCTACGCCGACCTCGTTCAACAGGTCCAGGGCGGCACGGATCACTGTATTCGGCTGCAACTTTGTCATGCTTGACACTTTATCACTGATAAACATAATATGTCCACCAACTTATCAGTGATAAAGAATCCGCGCGTTCAATCGGACCAGCGGAGGCTGGTCCGGAGGCCAGACGTGAAACCCAACAGACCCCTGATCGTAATTCTGAGCACTGTCGCGCTCGACGCTGTCGGCATCGGCCTGATTATGCCGGTGCTGCCGGGCCTCCTGCGCGATCTGGTTCACTCGAACGACGTCACCGCCCACTATGGCATTCTGCTGGCGCTGTATGCGTTGATGCAATTTGCCTGCGCACCTGTGCTGGGCGCGCTGTCGGATCGTTTCGGGCGGCGGCCGGTCTTGCTCGTCTCGCTGGCCGGCGCTGCTGTCGACTACGCCATCATGGCGACGGCGCCTTTCCTTTGGGTTCTCTATATCGGGCGGATCGTGGCCGGCATCACCGGGGCGACTGGGGCGGTAGCCGGCGCTTATATTGCCGATATCACTGATGGCGATGAGCGCGCGCGGCACTTCGGCTTCATGAGCGCCTGTTTCGGGTTCGGGATGGTCGCGGGACCTGTGCTCGGTGGGCTGATGGGCGGTTTCTCCCCCCACGCTCCGTTCTTCGCCGCGGCAGCCTTGAACGGCCTCAATTTCCTGACGGGCTGTTTCCTTTTGCCGGAGTCGCACAAAGGCGAACGCCGGCCGTTACGCCGGGAGGCTCTCAACCCGCTCGCTTCGTTCCGGTGGGCCCGGGGCATGACCGTCGTCGCCGCCCTGATGGCGGTCTTCTTCATCATGCAACTTGTCGGACAGGTGCCGGCCGCGCTTTGGGTCATTTTCGGCGAGGATCGCTTTCACTGGGACGCGACCACGATCGGCATTTCGCTTGCCGCATTTGGCATTCTGCATTCACTCGCCCAGGCAATGATCACCGGCCCTGTAGCCGCCCGGCTCGGCGAAAGGCGGGCACTCATGCTCGGAATGATTGCCGACGGCACAGGCTACATCCTGCTTGCCTTCGCGACACGGGGATGGATGGCGTTCCCGATCATGGTCCTGCTTGCTTCGGGTGGCATCGGAATGCCGGCGCTGCAAGCAATGTTGTCCAGGCAGGTGGATGAGGAACGTCAGGGGCAGCTGCAAGGCTCACTGGCGGCGCTCACCAGCCTGACCTCGATCGTCGGACCCCTCCTCTTCACGGCGATCTATGCGGCTTCTATAACAACGTGGAACGGGTGGGCATGGATTGCAGGCGCTGCCCTCTACTTGCTCTGCCTGCCGGCGCTGCGTCGCGGGCTTTGGAGCGGCGCAGGGCAACGAGCCGATCGCTGATCGTGGAAACGATAGGCCTATGCCATGCGGGTCAAGGCGACTTCCGGCAAGCTATACGCGCCCTAGGAGTGCGGTTGGAACGTTGGCCCAGCCAGATACTCCCGATCACGAGCAGGACGCCGATGATTTGAAGCGCACTCAGCGTCTGATCCAAGAACAACCATCCTAGCAACACGGCGGTCCCCGGGCTGAGAAAGCCCAGTAAGGAAACAACTGTAGGTTCGAGTCGCGAGATCCCCCGGAACCAAAGGAAGTAGGTTAAACCCGCTCCGATCAGGCCGAGCCACGCCAGGCCGAGAACATTGGTTCCTGTAGGCATCGGGATTGGCGGATCAAACACTAAAGCTACTGGAACGAGCAGAAGTCCTCCGGCCGCCAGTTGCCAGGCGGTAAAGGTGAGCAGAGGCACGGGAGGTTGCCACTTGCGGGTCAGCACGGTTCCGAACGCCATGGAAACCGCCCCCGCCAGGCCCGCTGCGACGCCGACAGGATCTAGCGCTGCGTTTGGTGTCAACACCAACAGCGCCACGCCCGCAGTTCCGCAAATAGCCCCCAGGACCGCCATCAATCGTATCGGGCTACCTAGCAGAGCGGCAGAGATGAACACGACCATCAGCGGCTGCACAGCGCCTACCGTCGCCGCGACCCCGCCCGGCAGGCGGTAGACCGAAATAAACAACAAGCTCCAGAATAGCGAAATATTAAGTGCGCCGAGGATGAAGATGCGCATCCACCAGATTCCCGTTGGAATCTGTCGGACGATCATCACGAGCAATAAACCCGCCGGCAACGCCCGCAGCATCGCGACCGTCATCGGTGAGAAGTTCGGCAGGTATTGGGTGGTGACAATGTAGGTGCTGCCCCAAATGGCAGGTGCTATCGCTGTGAACAATAAATCGGGCGTGCGTAATGACATGCGATTACAAGACCTCCGCTACGGCGATGGGTTTTTGAGAGTTGCAGGCGCCGCGATGACCGCACCCTGACTTGGACTGGCCCTGCCTCGCACCAATCCACCTGCGGCTATGGCCGCGATCATGCGAGGCCCGAAAATTACACGACCTGTACACGTCCGCCGAACCCGGAACGCAACAGAGCTTCGTGGGCATCCCGATCCGGGTCGTAGCAGCAGTCCTGGACCAAACGCACGTCGTAGTCCGCATCACTAGCCCAGGCGACGCTTGAAAGAACAACGCCGGTGGTGCTTATCCCGGCCATGACAAGCGTGCTTACGCCGCGCGTCCGAAGGTCGGCGTCGAGCGCCGTGCCATAAAAGACGCTGGCTCGCGGACATGCATAGAAAAGGTCGCCCCGTTCGATCGCAAGCCCTTCGACGGGCAGACCGGTGCGAAATCGTCCGCTCGGGAGATACGGTGAGATTTGGCGATTCGTCGCCGGCGGCGCATGTTCATACTCTTCGCCGAGCGAAAAGTTGGGGAACAGCACGGGCCGGCCGCGCAAGGCGTGCTGGCAGCCGTGCAGACCCTGCGTGAGATGAACGCCGACAACCTGCGCAAGGTGCCGGCCGATGCACCCACGGCCTTCATCAAGCCGCGCTGGAAGCCGCTGGTGATCACCCCGGAAGGCCTCGACCGGAAATTCTACGAAATCTGCGCCCTGTCCGAGCTGAAGAACGCCCTGCGCTCCGGCGACATCTGGGTCAAGGGCTCGCGGCAGTTCCGCGACTTCGACGACTACCTGCTGCCGGCCGAGAAGTTCGCCGCACTCAAGCGCGAGCAGGCCCTGCCCCTGGCGATCAACCCGAACAGCGACCAGTACCTGGAAGAGCGTTTGCAGCTGCTGGACGAGCAGTTGGCCACCGTCACCCGCCTGGCCAAGGACAACGAGCTGCCCGATGCCATCCTCACCGAGTCAGGGCTGAAAATCACCCCGCTGGATGCGGCGGTGCCGGATCGGGCGCAGGCGCTGATCGACCAAACCAGCCAGTTACTGCCGCGCATCAAGATCACCGAACTGCTGATGGACGTGGACGACTGGACGGGCTTCAGCCGCCACTTCACCCACTTGAAGGACGGGGCCGAGGCCAAAGACAGGACGTTGCTGCTGTCCGCAATCCTCGGTGATGCGATCAACCTCGGGCTGACCAAGATGGCCGAGTCGAGCCCCGGCCTGACCTACGCCAAGCTGTCCTGGCTGCAAGCCTGGCACATCCGCGACGAAACCTATTCGGCGGCCTTGGCCGAGCTGGTCAACCACCAGTATCGCCACGCCTTTGCCGCCCACTGGGGCGACGGCACGACCTCATCCTCCGATGGCCAGCGCTTCCGCGCGGGTGGCCGGGGCGAGAGCACCGGGCACGTCAACCCGAAGTACGGTAGCGAGCCGGGACGGCTGTT